>RFIF01000423.1 GCA_003695655.1 Cyanobacteria bacterium J069 | reverse complement strand
TAAAAAGCTGACTCGTGCACCGTGCCAACCCAGATGGGGCTGCAAGGTTCGTTGAATTCGGGTAACCTGATTCATAGGGTTTCATCGTTAGAATGTGGTCATTCTTATGAAACCCTTTCCTGCTCTTCCTTTGCAAGCTTTTGTCCCGTACTTAGTCCGTGGGCATGCATGAATCCGTGGTCTTGGGTCGCTGTAGGTGGTGCTACCAGCGGCGATCGCTTTTTGCACCCGTTCATCTACCTGTTCTCGGCTTTCTGTCGATAAGCACAGCAGCACTGCGCTACTCTGGGTGGCGTCACAGATCGATTTGTCTAAAAGCATTACGCGACTTGTTCACAATTGACCATCCACGGTGTCCCAAACTGATCAATCACCATGCCAAAGCGGACAGACCAGAAGGTCTGGGCGATCGCCATCTTGACTGTGCCGTTTTCAGACAGAGCGTGAAAAATGCGTTCTGCCTCTGCTGGTTCGGGAACGCTAATCTGCACATAAAAGCCTTGAGGGGTCTCAAAATATTCGGGTGGACTGTCAGATCCCATCAGCAGGCGATCGCCCAAATCAAGACAGGCGTGCATGATTTTGTCGCGCCACTCGGGAGACACCTGCTCTGTCGAGGGTGCTTCTTGATGCGTCATCATCATAGTAATCTCACCACCCAAACAGCGCTCGTAGAACTTGAAGGCGGACTCACAATTGCCGTTGAACATCAGGTAAGAATTGATCTTCATGGTTTGCTCCGATGGTTTGTTCAGTTAATCTGGCTATGAATTGAGGCTGGAGACTGCCTGCCCAGTTTCAGGATTAAACGGCACGGAGATGTGTTCATGTAGAATCTGCCACTCGTCCTGATGCTTTTGGCAAACCGCAGTGGCACGCATCCACATTTGCGTTGCAGGATGGTCTTGTGCGCCCTGAAGGTGAAAGAGCCAGTGCGCAGCCGCCAAATTGTCATTGACGAAAATGGTTAGATCTTGGGTTTCCATCTCAAAAGCGTCTGGGAAATAAGGCAGACAGTCTTTCCACAATTGACGCACGGCGTCTTTACCTTTTGTTTGGAATGGAGGTTTCACGTCAAAGATAATGACCTCGTCCGCATAGCGAGACATGATTTGTTCCAAGTCTTTCGCACAAATAGCACGCTGCTGATCATGAACTAACTGACGAATTTGCGCCTCATTCTGAGGAACTAATAAGTCTGGAAATTTGGCAATTTCTTGCTGAATATCTGCTGAAAAGTCGTCAAATTCCTGCACCTGGCGAACTTCAATGGTTTCGTTGGCTGAAGCCGGACAGCGAGATGCCCATTCGATCGCTTCGGCTTTTGAGTTCACCTGAATCAGCCAGTAGCCGCCCAGCACCTCTTTCACCCCTGGAGCCGCTCCTTCAGTCACCTTGGGGTGGCCACCGCTGAAGGTAACTCGCGCTCCTGCTGAGGGTGGATGCAGTCCATCTAGCGCCATCAGCACACCAGCTTGTTGAAGCGATTCGTTGTATTTCATCATCGCTTCAACTGCTTTGGCATCCGGCATTGCGCCCGGCTCTGCACTCTCGTAGCCTTTGGGAATCATGAGTAACATAAATCGCATTGCAAGTTCTCCTTGGGTTTTCAGCGGGTAGAGTCACGGGTCTCGACAGTCGAATCAGCACGACTGCTGACACAAGATTAGGCGGGCTGAAACGAGCCAGCCTTAAGACTCTGGCAGTCCTGCCACTTCGATCACGGGGCGGATTTCGACAGTGCCGACGCGCGCACCAGGAATCTGAGCAGCGATCGCGATCGCCTCATCCAAATCCTGAGCATCGACCAGAAAAAAGCCGCCCAGTTGTTCGCGCGTTTCGGCAAAGGGGCCATCCGTGACCAGTGATTTGCCATCACGGACGCGGACACTGGTGGCCGTGGCGACTGGATGGAGGGGAGCCGTCGCCAGATATTTGCCCTGGGCGGCGAGTTTCTGCGCGAGCTGTGCCGACTCTACATAGCAGTGCGCTCGCTCGGTGTCGCTCAGGGCGTTTTCGTTCATATAGATCAGCAGCAAATATTTCATGTGCTTACCTCCTTTGTGAGTTAATCGAACGGCGATCGCTCAAATCGACATCTCGCTCAAAAATTTTTCCCTTCGGTAGGATCGAGGCTTACCTCCTTTGATAGGTCAATCGAACGGCGATCGCTGCAATCGGCTATTGATTGCAATCGGCAGTTGATTAAGAGCATAGTTTTTAGTACAATCGTACTCTGCACGATTAGGTTTTGCGAATGTGTTTTGTAAATAAGTTTTGCAAATAAGTTTTGCAAGTATGTTCTTCAAAAAAGTACAGTTTCGCAATTTTACTTTCGCCCTCTATGAGTCAGTCGAATGGCGATCGCCTCCATCGACACCTGGCTAAACTTTTTGATAGATAAACGATATGGTTTCAAACCCAAGATCGGATGTTGCTCAGGCGATCGCCTCTCTCTATCGAGCTGAATGGGGGCGCATAGTCGCTATCCTAATTCGGCTAGTGAGAGATTTTGATGTGGCTGAAGAAGCCGCGCAGGAAGCTTTTGCGGCGGCTGCAAATCAGTGGCAGACTGAGGGCGTTCCTGCGTTGCCCCGTGCTTGGATGATCCGCACGGCCCGCTACAAAGCGATCGATCGCTTCCGACGGCAGACCCGGCTAACCGAAAAGCTGGAGTGGTATGCAGCTTCTGGATTAATTCCGGTCAGCCAGGAGCCGGCCTACGACAGCGATGAAATAGCCGACGATCGCCTGCGATTAATCTTTACCTGCTGCCACCCGGCTCTGGCGATTGAGACACAGGTAGCTCTAACGCTGCGAATGTTAGGCGGGCTAGAAACCGACGAAATTGCCCGCGCCTTTCTCGTCCCTCCTGCGACGATGGCCCAACGACTCGTCCGCGCCAAACGCAAGATTCGAGATGCAGGAATTCCCTATAAAGTTCCAGAGACGACCGATCTGTTTCCTCGGATAGAGGCAGTGCTGACGGTAATTTATCTTATTTTTAACGAGGGCTATGCGGCGACCAAAGGTGAAACAATCATCAGGGCTGCCCTCTGCACCGAAGCGATTCGCCTGGGGAAGCTGGTTCGACAACTCATGGCACCCCAACCGCCCTCAGAAGTCACAGCACTGGTGGCGCTCATGTTATTGCACGACTCGCGGCGAGAGACCCGTCTGGATCAGGCAGGCAATCTGATTTTGCTAGAAGACCAGGATCGGTCTCGCTGGAATCACTCCCAGATTGCGGCAGCCTTGCCCCTGGTCGAAGAAGCCTTGCGCGGCGGGGCAGGCAGCTTTGCTCTGCAAGCGGCGATCGCCGCCCTCCACTGTCAGGCTGCCACCGCTGCTGCCACAGACTGGGCGCAGATTGTGCAACTCTATGAACTGCTGGAGCGCTTGCAGCCTTCCCCCGTCGTGTCACTCAATCGAGCCGTGGCGATCGCCATGGCAGACAGCCCCCAAGCCGCACTTGGACTCATTGACAGCCTGGCGAGTGAACTCGACAACTATCATCTGTTCCACGCTACTCGCGCCGATCTTTTGCGGCGCGCTGGCGCATTTGAGGAAGCCACCCAAAGCTATACACGGGCGCTGGCGCTGGCTACGAATGACAGTGAGCGCCGGTTTTTAGAGCGTCGGTTGCAGGAGGTTCAATCCTAGAGATTGTCATCAATTGTCAGGGAAACGTCAGGTTTCTCAGGGGTTTTACGCCGTAGTCTCGTAGACTGGGGCGATCGCAATTGGGCTGATTTCTATTGTGAATCTCTATTGTGGATTTCTATGTAGCATGACGCTTTTGGATTAAGGCCTGACCTTGAAACTTTGATATAACTTGGACTGAGGCACTTGATATCAAAGGATTGTGATGACTGAATTGTGATTACTCTCAAGGCTTCTCCATCAGGGCGATCGCAGATTAGGCAGGCCAGGTTAAAACGGGGCTGGGCTGCGAGCGATTTTCGGTGGATAGAATCTGCCAGCCGCTTTTTAGGAACGGATTGGGAATCTACAGGGACGTTAGCAGCAGGGATTTCTGAAGGCACCTGGAAGCGCTTTTTGGCCGGAAAGGTTGCCATCAATGCCCAGGCGTTTAAGGCTTACTGCCAGGTGTTAGAGCTAGATTGGCAAGCGATCGCCGAAGCGGACACTGAGGCAGCCCCACCTGTTGACCCCAAAGCAGTAGCTCTCAACCCGGCTGTTTCCCTGGCCAGAGCAGACGCCTCAGCCACGATCACAGATTGGGGCAGCGCTCCTGATGATGCCATCTTTTATGGTCGTCAGCGTGAGTTGGAAACGCTCAAAACCTGGATTTTGCAAGATCAGTGCCGACTGATTACGCTGCTGGGCATGGGCGGCATTGGCAAAACGGCGCTGTCGGTGCGGCTGGCCAGGGAGATCGTCGGCACCGGCCCTGCGGTAGACACCCCCAGTCGCCCTACCCCGATGGCGCTCTCTTCTTTTCCGCAGACTCTTTCCGTCTCTCCCTTTCCTCACATACTCTGGCGATCGCTCCGCAATGCCCCCGCACCGGAGGAATTACTAGCCGATTTAATCAATGTGCTCTCTTCCCAGCAAGAGCGAGACTTGCCTGCCACGCTAGAGGGACGCCTGGGGCGATTGTTGCACTATCTGCGGCGATCGCGCTGTCTGCTGCTGCTGGACAATGCCGAGTCAATTTTGCAAAGTGGCGATCGCACCGGTCGATATCGTATCGGGTTTGAGGGCTATGGCGATCTCCTGCGCTGCCTCGCCGAAACAACGCACCCAAGTTGTGTCATCCTGACCTCGCGGGAAAAACCGAAGGGGCTAGCAGTTTACGAAGGTGAAGCGCTGCCTGTGCGATCGCTCCAGCTCAGCGGGCTAGAACAAACAGATAGTCGCGCCTTGTTCAACACCAAGGGCGGCTTTCAAGCCACCGAAGAACAATGGCAAACTCTCGCCGATCGCTATGGCGGCAATCCTCTGGCGCTCAAAATCGTGGCTTCGTCGATCCGCGATTTCTGGGGCGGCGACATTGCTCAGTTTTTGACCCTGTCCCAGCAAACCAGCTTTTTGTTCGACGATATTCGGGATCTGCTAGAGCAGCACTTTGAGCGGCTAACAGCACTCGAACAAGCCGTAATGTACTGGCTGGCGATTCATCGAGAACCCTCTGCCATTGAAGACCTGCAAGCCGACCTGTTGATCTACGTGCCACCCCATGAGCTGTGGGAATCGCTGAATTCTTTGCAGCGGCGATCGCTCATAGAACGCAACGACAAAGGACTCACCCAGCAACCCGTAGTGATGGAATACGTCGTCTGCCAACTGATTGACACCATTACCCAAGAAATTGTTGAACAGCGACCTCAATTATTCATCAGCCACGCCCTCAGCAAAGCCCAGGCCCAAGACTACGTGCGCGAAACCCAAACTCACCTCATTCTCAAACCCATTGCTGAGCAGCTCATCAACCACTTGGGCAGCGCCGCACTCATCGCCACCCGTCTTCAGCAAATCCTTGACCGCTTGCGTGGCGGCACGCCCCAATCGATGGGCTATGCTGCTGGCAATGCGCTCCATCTGCTGCTGCAACTTCCGGTGGATATCAGCGGCTATGACTTTTCAAGGCTGACGGTGTGGCAGGCCTATTTGCAAGATGTGAAGCTGCATAGAGTGAACTTTAGCGGAGCAGACCTGGCTCACTGTGTCTTTACCGAGTCCTTGGGCAATGTGCTGGCTGCTGCCTTTAGCCCCGATGGACAGCACATGGCGACGGGTGATACCGACTGTCAGGTGCGCGTGTGGAGCAGCCAAACGGGGCAGCTTTTGTGGATTTGCCGGGGACACCAAAACTGGGTGCGGGCGGTAGTCTACAGCCCCGATGGGCAGCTTATCGCCAGTTGCGGAGCCGACCAGACGATTCGCCTGTGGACGGCGAAAGAGGGAGTTGCGGTGAAGACCTTGACGGGGCACAGCCATGAGGTGTTTGCCATTGCCTTTAGCCCCAACGGGCAAATCTTGGCCAGTGCCAGCGGTGACCATACTGTGAGGCTGTGGGATGTGCAAACTGGGGCCTGCCTGCACCAGTTAGAGGCACATACAGACTGGGTGCGATCGCTCGCCTTTGCAGCCCAATCTATCGCCCATCCCGGCGCGTTACTCCTGGCCAGCGCCGGGGCCGACCACCGCATCCACCTCTGGGATGCCCACTCGGGGGCACACCTGCATACACTGGCTGGGCACGGCGGCTGGGTGCACTCTCTCGACTTTAGCCCTGACGGCCAATTGCTGGTCAGCGGCAGCGGCGATCGCTCCATCAAGCTCTGGGACTGTCGCAGTTGGGATTGCCTGGCGACTTACACCAGTCACACTGGCAGCGTTTATGGCGTCGCCTTTAGCCCAACCACTGACCAGATCATCAGCGGCAGTGGCGATCGCTCCATCAAAATCTGGGACTGGCACACTGACACTTGCCAGCAAACCCTCTATGGACATCAAAACGAAGTTTGCGCGATCGCCGTTCATCCCGACGGCCGTCGTTTGGTCGGAGTCAGCCTCGACCAGTCAGTAAAGCTCTGGGATGCCAAGACCGGGCAGTGTATCCGCACCTGGGACGGCCATACCGATTGGGCATTGCCCGTCGCCTTTTGCCCCGACGGCCGCACCCTCGCCAGCGGCAGCAACGACAAAACCAGCGTGCTGTGGGACTGGCAAACTGGCTCGCAGCGGCTCACCCTGAGCGGGCATCACGATTTGATCTATGGCGTTGCTTTTAATGCTGATGGCTCCCTGCTGGGCAGCGCCAGCACCGACGGCACCGTGCGGCTGTGGCAGGTAGACACAGGACGCTGTATACAAGTCTTGCAGGGGCATGAAGATTGGGTAAATGCGATCGCTTTTCATCCCCACGCTGCCCGACTTGCGACTGGCAGCGCCGATCGCACGGTCAAATTCTGGGACTCCTTCACAGGCCGTTGTCTCCACACCCTCCATGCCCATACCGCAAAAGTGCTTGGCGTTGCCTTCAGCCCCGACGGACGGCTCTTGGCAAGCTGCGGAGCCGACCAAACGATCCAGCTTTGGGACGCGGCTACCGGAGCGCTGCTAAAAACGTTGACCGGGCACAATAGTCGCGTTTGGTCGGTCGCTTTTAGCCCTGACGGTGCCCTGCTCGCTTCCGCCAGCACCGACCAAACCCTCCGCCTCTGGGATACAGCTACGGGCGAGTGTGTTAAAGTCCTGGCGGGACACACCAATTGGGTATTTGCGGTCGCTTTTAGCCCCGATGGTGCTCGCCTGGCCAGCGCTGCCCATGACCATACGCTGCGAATCTGGGATATCCAAACCAGCGAGTGCTTATATGTTTGCCAGGGGCACCAGCACTTGCTGTCGTCTGTCGCCTTTAGTATAGACGGCAGCGTGATTGCGACTGGCTCCCAAGATCAAACAGTCCGAATTTGGGACTCTCAAACCGGGGAATGCCTGCGCGTGTTGATCGCTAAACGCCTTTATGAAGGGATGAACATCCGAGGGGCAACCGGCCTGACCCTGGCTACGCAAACCACCCTGCAACGGCTGGGGGCGATCGCCGGGAAGAGCGCTGATTGATCAATATTCTTCCTCTATCACTCTCCCTCTATCACTCTCCCTCTATCACTTTCTCAGTCACCATCTCAGCTACTATCTCAATGGCAAGTGGGGTGCATTGATCCTTCTACCGAACGGCCACGCCCCAGACGCCATCCGCCTTTTACACCCCACCCAAACCCCTGCCCCAGGGTGAGCCGGGCACCTCATGCGCCGATGGTTGGACTCAACATCCAACGCCTTGTGAATGGGTGACACGCGAGCAGGCTCTCTTCAGTTTCTGGCACTTATTTTCTAGTAAACGTGGCGATCGCCCCGGACTCGTCATTGGTTTGCTCGATCAGCCGTTGGTTTAGCCGCTCTAGCGCCTCTAGCCGCTGATTGACATGAGCTTCGATAAACTGCTCGATCGTTTCTGCTAGGAGCGATCGCACAGCGGCATTAGACTGGGTGGCGGGCAAATCAAGAAACGCCCGGCCCGTCGTTTCATCCAGGGCTTCCACCATAGAAAAGTGGTTTGCCCCGTTAACCAGCAGCAGATAGCTGTCATGCCGCCCACCCTGGATCGCTTCGTCAAAAGTGCGCTCAATCGGTGTGGTGGGGCGCGCCCAAGTGACACCGTAGAGACTGCTGCTATTAGCAATGACGCCGTCCTGGGTGCCGCCCATCAATAGCAGCGGCAGGCGATCTGGCAGGGGCAGTATCGTACTTGCCGGATAGCCCAACTGCATCACGGCGGCGCTGTGAGCGGCGTAGGCAAAAGCCGCCCGCACCTGAGGAAAAAACTTGGGATCAGCGCTTTCGATCGCAACACGGCCCCCTGCGGAATGTCCTCCCAAAATGACCTGATCCAAAGCCAGCAGACCCGCCAGCACGCCGCTTTCATTCAACTGTTTCAGTGCTTCGAGCAGCGTGGGCAGGGCCGACGCAGTCGGGCCGGTGCCATACTGTGCAGGCGTTAGCATTTTGAGATCGACGCCTGGCGTCAAAGCAATCATGCCCGGAAGATTTTCCGCAACCCAGCCAAAGGTGACTACGACCTTTCCTGTCGCTGCCAACCGCTGAGCTAACCACTGATATTGCTCTGGGCCACAGTTGATGCCGTTGAATAAGATCACTATTTTGAACGGTGCGCGATCGCCATCAGCCGGAACAACGCCTTGAAATCGCTCCAAGTCACTGCCCGACGGCTGCGCTGGATAAAATACCTTCAAATGCAGCGTGTTATACGGTGCTGCTGCTGATTCCACGACGGCTGCACGATACAACGCTCGAACGGTCATAGTCGCTGGCTCCTCACTCTTAGTCGCTGCCTCTCTATGCTTGCCAAAACTCATCGTGGCAAAAGTCCTTAAGATCCGCTTGAATTTCCTGAAAATAGTCGCTCTGGGTGATTTGGGCTACCTGCTGCTGACGTTTTGCCTGATCAATTTCAATACTGAGTTCCCTTAATTGCTGCTTTAATTGACTTTCCCGCCGCTCTACGCTGGCCGCCATCAGTTGAAACATCCGCGCCAGTCGCCCCAGCTCGTCATCCCGCTCAGCAACCTCATCCAAACTTTCCACATAAAATCTCCCTTCCTCTAAGGCGGTCGCTGCTGCCGTGACCTGATCAACCTGCTCTATGTATTCCTGCATGGACTGATTATGCTGACGCAACGTTGCTTCTGCTTGCTTGCGATCGCCCATCGCCCGCCAGATCTGCTTGTACATTTCATTAAACGTGACAATCACTTCGCCCAACTCATCCTGGCGCTGATAGCGTAGCGAGGCAAACTGGGGGGCAGGTTCATCACAGGACACCGCCTCTCCCGCCAGGGACAAATCTCGACGCAACGCCAAAATTGGGTGAATCAGCAGCCGATTTAGAAGCATCAACATCACCAGCGTTATAAACGCCGCAATCAACACCACCAACCCCGCAATCCGCAAAATGTATCGCATCAGCGCTTGCCGTGTCGGATCAGCATTGTGCCTCAACACCAGCCAGTGATTTTCGGATAGATCTGGCAGCATCCCTTCACCAATGCCCGTCGTCGTCCAGGCGATGTCATACCGGCGGCCGGCCTCATTGACAAACAACTGACGACGATGGTGCACCGCCTCCTCTAGCCCCAGTTCTGGCAGTTCCCCGAAAGACCCCACGACATTCCCGCTGGCATCATACACGATACCGCCCAGCACACCCTGAAGCATGGGGTCAGCTTGCAACTGTTGTAGGTGCTGGAGCAACTCTTTGCCCGCTGCCGCCGGATAGGTGGTCACAATCCAACGCACCTTGCCCGTAGACACTTCTTCAATTTGCTCTAACAGTTCATGGTGGCGACGCTGTACAGATGGCACCAACAAAATGCCTTCAATTGCCACTAGGCTGACAAACATTCCTAAAAGAATGCGGCGCGACAAGGGAGAGCGCAGAAGTTTAACAGGATTGGGCAAAGGCTGGAGCAGAGACTTCATGACACTGATGAGATTTGTATAATCCGTAGATCGATAGAGTAGGCTTGGCAAGTGACATTTTGCAATAGATATTTAGAGAATAGGAACCGCCTAACTTGAGTGTTCACAGCTCGTTGGCTGACAAAGCGCGCATCGCCTCACCCCAACCCCTTGCCCAGAGCGAGAGAGGAAATTTCCGCCTCATGTCTCTCTTCTGCTCTCTGCTGCCAAAAGAGGAGAAAGGGTTGGAGAATGAGGGAAAAAGACTTGTCAGCCCACTAGCCTAATTGCAGCCAGCGGTCATTTAGTGAGAATGCTTTCAAAGTGCGCTCCATCACCACGCTTTGTCAAGATCAGGTGTTTGCGGTTCTGCTGATCCACTGATCCGAACACTGATCCGACACTGATCTGGCGTGCTGATCTTTCCTAGAAATATTTATTGCTCCATACTCTAAAAATCTGCACTCTACTCACAAGTCCCATTCAGGCAAAATATTCAGGCAAAATTCAAGTCCTACAGCCTCTTGCGAGCGATCGCAACCCTAGTTAATTAATAAAACCTTGCATCGCAACCCGATTGACAACCCTGCGAGCATCTCCGGAGCCTACTTATGCACTCGACGCTCACCCCAACACTCCTTTCTGCTCCTCCACGCCTCAGCCTGGGCGAAGACCTTGTAGTGATTAGCAGCGAGCTAGAAGGCTACCGATTTCTAGCTCAGCGAGTTGCTCCCCAGGCAGAAGTGTTGCTCTTGAGTCAGGCGAAAGATGGAATTTTAGCGATCGACCATTTGTTATCGATTCTGGCACCCATTCGCCGCTTGCACTTGTTGTCCCCCAACAGCGGGGACGAGCTACATCTTGGCAGCACCCATCTGCGATACAACAATTTGCACCACTATGACAGCATTTTGTACAAGTGGCGATCGCGATTGGCTCCCAAGTCCGAAATCCTAATTTATGACGGCAAGTTAGCGCACACCGAAACAGGTCAATTCCTGATCGACGTATTACATTACCTGACCGGCGCAGCGATCGCCGCTTGCACAATGCCACCCAGAGCCGATCTTCCCTACGGGCATTGGGAATTGGATTGCGAGACTCCTGATTTTTCACCAGTGGTAGCGCTTCCTCCCCAGGATTTGGTGACCCTATGGCACGGTCAATCCTCCAATATGTTACTCGCCAGCAATTTTTAAGGTCGTCAAGCTGTAGTTGTTGGTTAGGGACATGATCGGCGATCGCTACCAATGCTAATTGACGGATAAAATTTTTGAGTTCGATAGTTTACCCATACTTGAAAAGCTCAGTTGTCGCGTCCCACAATAAATGACACTGATCCCACAAGATGTGCATCAATACGACAATTAAACTGTTCAAGCCATCAGCAGACAGCGCTTCTGGTCAACGACTGCAAAATGCGATCGCTCTCTTCAGCAAGCTGCTAAGCTCAAGCAGAAACAATTTAAGTTGGCTTAAGTTGGCATGTTGTTCTGCATATTTTCTTTGGCTCAAATAGCCTTATCTTTTGTTTTTATCCGCATCTAAATACATAAAACCGATTCACCATCCACGGCAAGGACTATGGCGTTTACCACCCTGGCGGCATCTGCTTCAGTGACGCCCCCTCTCAAGTTCGCTTGGCAGACTTTCCACTCCGAGAACAAGAGAAGTTCTTCTACGACAGGACTTACGCAGTTGAAACGAGTTTTATAGATTCTGGATGATTTTTCGCGGGCTACGCC
>RFIF01000422.1 GCA_003695655.1 Cyanobacteria bacterium J069 | reverse complement strand
GTCAGGGGTCAGGCGATGGTTGAGGGAGTTGCCTTCTAACGAACTCATCAAAAGAGAGAAGATAAAGGCAGGGTTTGTGAGCAGACTTCATAAAACAATTCTGATCCCTGAAACCTGATCCCTGACCTCCTATGAACCTGTTTGGACAATCGCTGCTAGAGGGCGCGGGCGATCGCCTCCTGAAATCCCTTAGCGCCCCGTTACAAAACTGGCTGGTGGCGCATCCGGTGGCACAGTGGCTGGTGATGCATCCGCTGTGGCTGCTGGGGCTGGTGGTAATGGCGATCGCCCTGCTCATTGGACTGTTTGGCGCGATCGGGCGACTGACGGAGAATATCTGGCTGCGGCTGTTTCGGGTGCCGCTGTGGCTCCTTGCGGCAGTCTTTGGCAGCGGTTTGAAGTTAGCCAGACTCTTGGCACAGACTTCTGCACAGAAAGCCAGTGAACCGGAGCCAGAAAACGCCACCCAGCGGCTTTGCCTCATCCTGGCGCGGCTAGATGAACTGCGTGATGAAGAGGCGGCGCTGCTGTCGGAGGTGAAAGGGCTGCTGGGCCAGACTACCTTGCAAAGCGGTCGAGAAAACCGATCATACAGTGACGAAACCAGTGGCGAAACGGAGACGATTTCGGACGAAATCAGGGCGCAAATGGATTGACCAAAGCTGCTCCACCAGACTGGATTAGAATGACAGCGACTCTAGCTTCACGCTCTGCCGCTTGCCCCCAGCCGCTTGCTTCTGCCGCTTGCCCTTTCCCCCCTGCTTCTGGTCAACCCCTGACCACACGCCTTATCTACCCTGAGCTGATGGCACTGATAGCGGAGTTGCCTGTTTAGATAGTACGGGCAGTGGGGAAGTCGGCATACCCTCAACCCGTCCAGAGCTGAGGTGAATCAAAGCTGCATTCAGGACTCGATTGATTTTTGTCGAGTAGAGCAAAAGCGATATTGCTTAAAAAATGCTTAAGATTATGTAGAGCTTTACAGGAATTCATCACAGACTGTAACGGATGAGTTTTGACAGGCTCCCTCTTCCCTCTACCAAGGCGACTCATGCTGCGTTTAGAACATATCAGCAAAATTTACCCGACGGGGGAAGTCCTGAAGGACATTAACTGGGAAGTGAAGCCGGGCGATCGCGTTGGGCTAGTCGGGGTCAACGGCGCGGGCAAATCCACCCAGCTCAAGATCATTGCGGGGGAGATGGAGCCGACCACCGGAGAAATCATTCGCCCCGCCAGCCTGCACATCGCCTATCTAACCCAGGAATTTGAGGTCGATCCCAGCCGCACGGTGCGCGACGAGTTTTGGCGTGCTTTTGACGAGGTAAACCGGGTACATGAGGGGCTGACCGATGTGCAGCACCAGATGCAAACGGCCTCGCCCGAAGAATTAGACGACCTGATCCACCAGCTTGATCGGCTCCAGCGCCAGTTTGAGGCGCTAGATGGCTATGGGCTGGAATCCAAGATTGAGAAGATCATGCCGGAGATGGGCTTTGCGGCCGATGATGGCGATCGCCCCGTCAGCGCCTTTAGCGGCGGCTGGCAGATGCGGATGAGCTTGGGCAAAATCCTGCTGCAATCGCCCGATCTGCTGCTGCTAGACGAGCCGACCAACCATCTCGACCTGGAAACCATCGAGTGGCTGGAGACTTATCTTAAGGGGCTGACCACGCCGATGGTGATCGTCTCCCACGACCGCGAATTTCTCGATCGCCTCTGCACCCAGATTGTGGAAACCGAGCGCGGCGTGTCCACCACTTATCTGGGCAACTACACGTCCTACCTGGAGCAAAAAGCCGAAGCCCAAGTGGCGCAGCTCTCGGCCTACGAGCGGCAGCAAAAGGAACTCGAAAAACAGCAGGCGTTTGTGGATCGATTTCGTGCCAGCGCCACTCGCAGCACCCAGGCCAAAAGCCGCGAAAAGCAGCTTGAAAAAGTAGAGCGGATCGAAGCGCCCGTGGGCAGCGTCCGCACCCTGCATTTCCGCTTTCCCGAAGCCCCCCGCAGCGGCCGCGATGTGGTGATGATCCAAGACCTGACCCACACCTACGAAGACAAGATTCTGTTTCTGGGCGCAAACCTGCTGATCGAGCGGGGCGATCGCATTGCCTTTCTGGGCCCCAACGGCTGCGGCAAATCGACTCTGCTGCGGCTAATTATGGGCATGGAGCCGCCCACCGAGGGCAAAGTGGTTCTGGGCGACCACAACGTGATCCCCGGCTACTTTGAGCAAAACCAGGCGGAGGCGCTGGATCTCAGCAAAACCGTCATGGAAACCATCCACGACGAAGTGCCTGACTGGACCAACGAAGAGGTGCGGACACTGCTGGGTCGCTTCCTGTTTACCAAAGACATGGTATTCAAAAAGGTAGCGTCTCTGAGCGGTGGCGAAAAGGCTCGGTTGGCGCTGGCTAAGATGCTGCTGCGTCCGGTAAACCTGATGATTTTGGACGAGCCGACCAATCACCTCGACATTCCCGCCAAGGAAATGCTGGAGGAAGCCATTCAAAATTATGACGGGACGCTAATTGTGGTGTCGCACGACCGCTACTTTATTTCCCAGGTGGCGACCAAGATTGTGGAAGTGCGCGATGGTGAGCTGCGGCTCTATCGCGGCGACTATCACTACTATCTGGACAAGGTGGCCGAGGAGCGGGAGCGGGCAAAACTAGAGGCGATCGCCGCCGAAAAAGCCGCTAAAGCAGAGGCAAAGCGCGACAAACAAAAGCAAAAAATGAAGTCAAAGAAAGACTCTTCCTGATCTGGCGCATCTTCTGGTGCATCTAAAGGCAAAATGTGCCGAGTGAGATCGTGAAGGAGAGGACAATAGCAGCAGGGATCAGCGCTTGGAATGGTAGAAACGAAGGATTGGTCAAACTGAGAATCGTATCCACTAATACATAAACCATGCATTTACTGCCCTGTTTCCAACTATCAACTCCTATTTTTGTTGCCTCGCATAATTGTCTTATATTCGCCTTGCAAACCGAGAGTCACCAGCCATGACTCTCTGGCAAAAGTGACTGCAACTCATGATGTTTTTTGATATAGCGTGAATTTTCTGTTCCTTGCCTTAAGGAAGTGGGAACCCGGCCTCAGATGGCCACTTCTTAACCAATATTTAACCCGGATCTCCGTACCCACGTCTCATGCTTAAAGCCATGTCTAGAGAGCCACGCCGAGTCTGGCTTTTGATTGCGATGCTGCTACTGAGATACCCCAACAGCCAAAGGTTAACAGTCAAGGAGTAGCTGTTTTACAGCAGCGTTAGAGCTACGGGTATGCCGAGTGAAAATCTGTTGATTTTATCCAGTGAAATCACTCAGGAAAATGACTCGATTCCTTACACAAACTCAACAAAAATGTTTTTCCTTGTCGATTAGATGATTTTCAAGAATTGGGTGATATCATTGCTGAAAAATTTGCGTTAATCATGTAACTATTTACGTACCTATTTAATTTTACGTACTGACTAGTTGTTGTCATTCAGGCGATTCTCATGGCACAAGCGCCAATTTCTCCAGTAGTTTTGGTCATTCTAGACGGGTGGGGCTATCGTCCCGGCAACGATGGCAATGCGATCGCTGCTGCTCAGACGCCTGTGATGGACAGCCTGTGGGCCGCTTATCCCCACACCCTGCTGCAAGCCTCTGGCAAAAGTGTCGGCCTGCCCGAAGGACAGATGGGCAACTCCGAGGTAGGGCATTTGAACATTGGCGCAGGACGAGTGGTGCCTCAAGAACTGGTGCGGATCAGCGACGCGGTTGAAGACGGCACGATTTTAAGCAACTCTGCGCTGCTGAAGGCATGTGAAGGGGTGCGTCAGAGTGGCGGCAAGCTGCACCTGGTGGGGCTTTGTTCCGACGGCGGTGTGCATTCTCACATTAGCCACCTGGCAGGACTGCTAGAACTGGCCAAAGAGCAGAGCATTGCGGAAGTCTGCATCCATGTCATCACTGACGGGCGTGACACCAAGCCCACCGACGGACTGGCTGCGATCGAAACCATTCAGCGCTACATCGACGAGATTGGTGTGGGGCGCATCGTCACCCTCAGCGGTCGCTACTACAGCATGGATCGCGATCGCCGCTGGGATCGCACCCAAAAAGCCTACGACCTGATGACCCAGGACGGCGACGGCGACGGCCGCTCGGCCCTGGAGGTGCTGCAAGCCGCCTACGCCAACAACATTACCGATGAGTTTGTCTTGCCAACACGGATTGCGCCGGGTGCCGTAACGGCTGGCGACGGGGTAATTTTCTACAACTTCCGCCCCGATCGCGCTCGCCAGTTGACCCAGGTGTTTGTGGATGACCAGTTCAACGGCTTTGAGCGGCCGCTGATCCCTAATCTCACGTTCGTCACCTTTACCCAATACGACCCGCACTTTCCGGTGCTGGTGGCGTTTACCCCGCAGGACTTTAATAACATCCTGGGAGAAGTGATCGCCCAAAATGGACTGCGCCAGTTCCGCACGTCGGAAACCGAGAAATATGCCCATGTCACCTACTTCTTTAACGGCGGCATTGAAGACCCGCTAGAAGGGGAAGATCGCGCCATGGTGCCTAGCCCCCAGGTGTCCACCTATGACAGCGCCCCGCTGATGTCAGCAGAAGCCGTGACCGATGGCGTCATTGCCGCGATCGCAAAGGGGGTTTATGCGCTGGTCGTCATTAATTACGCCAATCCTGACATGGTGGGGCATACGGGCAAAATTGACGCCGCCATCCAGGCCGTAGAAGTGGTCGATCGCTGCGTTGGGCGCTTGCTCGAAGCCGTCGGCAAGGCGGGTGGCACGGCGCTAATTACTGCCGACCACGGCAACGCTGAAGTGATGCTGGATGAAGACGGTCAGCCCTGGACAGCCCACACGACCAATCCCGTACCCTTCATTTTGGTAGAAGGCGAGCAGCGCAAGATTCCCGGTCACGGCACCGACGTCGTTCTGCGCGAAGGCGGCATCCTCGCCGACATTGCCCCTACCATTCTGGAGATTCTGCGGATTCCCCAACCGCCTGAGATGACCGGCGTATCGCTGATCGAGCCAGTGGGCTTTGAAGTACGCAACAATCGCACACCTGTTCGCGTTTCTCTTTGAGCGATCGCAGCAATCACTGAAGTAGGCGTTGCGAATCCACCAGGACGCAATTGGGCGGAATGGGGCTTGGCACGGCACTCCAAACCATTCCGCATTTCAGCAGCGACGCCGCGTTACCTGAGAAGGCCGAACTCTCGGTAAGATAGAGAACATAATTCAAGTCCAGATCAAGTCAGATTGGGAAGTGCTGAGTTGGCTGCTGATTTGACTTGGACTTGCGTATTTTCTGCGGCCGTATTTCTGTGGCAAATTATTCCTAGATACAGCCGCCTCAAGAACCCTTAACCCCTAACCCCTCATGACCCTAGTTTCCATTGTTCAAACGATTTGGGCGATTTCTGCCGCCGGACTCATTGTGTTAGTGCTGCTGCACAGCCCCAAAGGCGACGGGCTGGGCGGACTGGGCGGACAGGCGCAGCTTTTTACGAGCACCAAGAGCGCTGAAACTACGCTAAATCGAGTCACCTGGACGCTGACCGTTTTATTTATTGGGTTGACGATTGTCCTCAGCGCCAAGTGGCTGGCGTAGTGCGGCGATCGCCCCTGATGGCATCCACTCCTTCACTGCGCTGAACGCTGAACCTGGCCCTGCAAGCCAGGGGCAAAACTCCGGAGCTAGGTCGGTTTGCTATCGTCAGCGCTTTCGCTCCTGGGTTCATAAGTCAGGTGATCAGATCGGTAGCTCAGTGGCTCAACGTGAATCGTAATCCGAACCGGGCCGTAAGCCTGATCTAGACGAGTTTCTACCTGTTCAGTGATGTCGTGGGCTGTCTCTACGTCATTGGCATCCACCACCAGATGCATTTCAATAAAAGCCTGTCGCCCGACAACGCCTCGGGAGGCAATGCTGTGGCAATTGACCACGCCCGGAACCTGCATCACGACTTCGTGAATCTTTTCGGGGGCGATCGCCATCTCATCCACCAGCCACGGCAAATTTTCCCGAATCACCTGCCAGCCACTGCGGAACACCAGCAGCGCCACCGGAAACGCCAGCACCACATCCAGCCACTGCACGCCCAGCGTCCACACGCCGATCAGCCCAGCCATGACGGTAATCGTCACCCAGACATCGCTCATCGTGTGGCGAGCATCGGCGATTAAGATGGGGCTGCCGACCCGTTCCCCCACTTGGCGCTCATAAAAGGTGACGAAAATATTGACCCCCAGCACGATCAGTAATAGCCATAGCTCCCATCCGTCAATCGTCAGCGGCTCACTGCCGTAGAGAATGCGATCAATCGCCCCTTTCAAAATCTCAAAGCAGGCAATTCCCAAAAAGGCGCTGATGCCCAAAGCCCCCACCGCTTCAAACTTTTGGTGGCCGTAGGGGTGGTCGCGGTCGGGCTGGGGCGAGGAAAAGTGACTCGTCACCAGGCCCAATACGTTATTTGCCGAATCGGTGACGCTGTGCAGCGCGTCGGCCAGCAGGCTCAGTGAACCGGTCCACAGACCGACCATCACCTTCAGCCCCATCACAAGTAGGTTAAGCACCAGGGTGATAATCAGCACCCGGCGCACGGTGGAGCGGTGGTCAATATGGTTCATAGTGGTCAATATGGTTCATAAGCGTTAACAGCGGCACAATAGTTTTGAATGGTCAATTCCTTGTAAATGCACCTGGTAAGGGCACCTGCATCGCCAAGCGGCATTAAGACAAGCGGCATTAAGATAGGCAACGCTTTCAGGCTCAATGCTTCAAGAAATGCTTCAAGAAATGCTTCGAGAGATACTTTGAGAAACGTCTTTGAGAAACGTAATGCTCTGGCGATAGGGCGATCGCCTGCTGATTGCTATTATGAGGGCAATCTTACAGACAAACTAAATTCTGACTGAACACACCAGGGTACTCCTGGTGCAACTGCTTAGGTTACGGGTAGCCCTTCACCTCTGCTCACTTCAGACCCGCAAACTGAACCCAGCAGATCCGCCAACCAGAGGCTACTTTAAGACACCTGTCCCCAGATCGCCTGCAAACGGTTTGCCGCTTCCTTTTGAGGATGAGCCTGCCCTCGTTTGCACCCAGCCCCCCTTGCATCTATCTCAAGGATCTCCTGATGACGAAGCAAATCCTCAAAGTCACTGATAGCCGGGCCGTCCTCAAGCGTCGCCCAGTTTATGTCGGTCATCTTCCACCCAACGAACAGTTCAAAGTCGAAGCTGGCACGGAGTATGAAATTCAGTCCTACGCCTATGCTGACTCTGCCGGAGATTTTGACGAACACATTAAGTTTGCGCTAAAGGAAGGCAACGTCGGCGGCTTCAACACTTGGTATATCTACAACCGCTTTGCCGAAGTGCTATTTGATGGCGAGGTCAAATATCCCCTCGAAGAGCAAACCGCCGCGCAGATTTTAGAAATCACTCAAGATACGGTGATTAAGCGCCGCCCCGTGCCCACCACCGAACTCACCGAAGAAGAAATCTTCAACGTGCCCAAGGGCATGACCTTTGATCTGCACTCCTACGCCTACGCCGACCCCAGCGGTAGCCTCCAGGGACAAATCCGATTCGCGATTAACAACCCAGAGCAATACATTCGCGGCATTAGCCTATGGCATGTTTCAGATCAGCACGCCCAGGTCAAGTTTGATGATGCCATCGTGTATCCGATTCCGGCTGCACCAAGTGCCAGCGTCGCCCCGGCAGCGGCTCCAGCGGCCGCACCCAAAACCTTTTCGGGCAAGGAAATCAAGCTGCCGGGAAATCGGGGCATGGTCTATTCTGATCAGCCGATTATTGCCAATGGTATCTTTACCTGGGGTGAGGCGACGCATAAGTGTACGCGGATGCCCCAGACGGCTGAGCATGTAGAAAACATGGTGAAGCTGGCAACCCAGCTCGAAAAGGCGCGACAACAGATTGGCAAACCTTTTCGCATTACCTCCTGGTATCGACCAGAGCCGTTTAACTCCAAGGCGGGTGGGGCGCGACGCAGCCAGCACCTGAGCGGGGGCGCGGTGGATATTGTGGTGCAGGGCTATATGGGAGCCGATCTGGCCAAAATGCTGGTGGGCTGGTGGCCGGGAGGGCTGGGCATTTATCCAGGCAACCGCCGCCATATCCTGCATCTGGACGTGGGTGTAAAACGCAAGTGGGGCTTTTGATGACGCAACTGAGACTGAATTTGGTAGAAGGGTCGGTGTCGTTTCGCTTTACGCCACAGGCGGCGCAAGACTTGAAAGGGGCGATCGCCACTCTTATGGAAAACCTCAAATCCACAGCGGCCAGCGGCGCAGGCAGTCGCCCCAGCCCCAAGCCCGCGATGGAATATCAGCACGCTGGCGAGGTGTTTGTGGAAATCTTCTGCAACCCCAATATCTGGCCCAGCCCGTTTGCGGCGAAGGTGCTGGTGACAGTGAGAGACGAGCGGATACGGCTGACGACGGAAGCGGAGCTGACCCGCCTGCTAGAAGACGTAAACGAGTTTCTGGAGCAGGTTTCCTAGCGCGAACGTTATATGGCAAGGGGCAGGAGTCAGGGGTCAGGGGTCAGGACTGAAGCCTTTACTGCATCAAGCTTCTCAGTTTGATGATTGTCCCAACCATTCTGTCCATCGGCATAAAACAAAAAAGGAGTTCAGATGGCTGAACTCCTTTTTTGTATAGCAGAACTGGATTGTAGAACTGAATTGCAGAACTGGTAAGGAGACTTGACCCAGTCAGTGATCGCCGTCGGAATCGTAGGAGGACTGCCCGATGCCCAACGCTTTTTTGGAGTGTTTGAGCTGTTTCCAGAGCGATTTGATCTCTCTGTACGCTTCTTCGGGCGAGAGCTTGCCGTTGGTTTCCAGGCCACACAGCAGCGTGACACGGTTAGAAAACTCTTGCAGATTGGCGTTGAACACAAGGTTTTCGGGTTTGACTGCGCCATAGTAGCGGCTGCGCGGCGAGAAGAAATCAGAATGATCAGACATTTAAGCCTCCTTATGATTAAACTTTTCTTAACCTTTCGTTAATCTATTATCTCAAATTATGCTGGCGATCGCCACATTCCTTTAGAGATAGGCCATAGACCCAGTCATCCTCCAAATTCGGGAGAATTCTGGAATAACTCAGGAGAATTCTGGAATAAATTCAAGATAATTCCGATTTTTTGGGAAAATTGGGGAGAAGCTGGGAAAATCAGGCGCTTCCTGGCTCAGGCATGACTCAGATCGTAAGCGCACTTCAACAGGTCTTTGACCGCATAGGGCTTCGCCAAAAACCGGCTAGCCCCCGCCTGAAGCATCATCTCTCGATTGGCGGGCAACCCGCTGATGGCGATGATTTTGACCTGGGGGTTCATGGCTTGGAGCTTGCGGACGGTGGTGATGCCGTCCATGTTGGGCATCATCACGTCGATCAGCACAAGCTGGATGTCGTCCTGATGTTGAATGTAGAGTAGGGAGTGATCTTCAGCCTACTGATGCGACTTTGGCGGCCGCCATTTTTGATGAAAAACTTTGTATTTTAGTAGCGGAATGATTGGAAATGCATCGTTTTCGTCACAATCCCAGCTTTATCATCCGTCTTGCGACCATTCCAGATCACGGCTCCGGATCACGGCACTCTATCACGGCTGTTTTTGCGGTTTAGTTGCTGAGGATCATTACGGCTTTGCGGAAGAATCTATCTCTCAATGTGGCGTTGCCGAAGCTGGCTCACTCAGGTCTGGTCTATGCTCTGTTGGCCTATATAGCCTGGGGCTTGCTGCCGATTTACTGGAAATTTTTTGGGCAGATTTCGGCAATTGAGGTGCTGAGCCACCGCTTCTTTTGGTCGGCGGTGTTTTTGACAGGCATCCTGATTGCTCAAAATCGACGGACGGAGATTCGTCAGGTCGGGCGATCGCCCCGCACGCTGTTTCTGCTGCTGTTTACGGCGCTGCTGCTGACGTTCAACTGGGGGCTGTATATCTATGGCGTGAACAGCGATCGCGTTGTGGAAACCAGCCTTGGCTATTTCATCAATCCCCTGGTCAGCGTGCTGCTGGGGTTTGTGGTGCTGAAGGAGCGGCTGCACTGGGGACAACAGCTTGCCGTCGCTCTGGCCACGCTGGGCGTGGTCTACTTTATCTGGCAGCTTGGCACTGTGCCCTGGATTGCGCTGTTCCTGGCGTTTTCCTTCGCCCTCTATGGACTCGTCCGCAAGATTGTCCCCGTTTCGCCCGTCGTGGGGCTAACCGCAGAAGCCCTGTGGGTTGCCCCCGCCGCGATTCTGTTCCTCAGCTTTGGCGATGTGACGGGTGCGGGGCACTTTTCCGACAGCCTCAGGCTGATGCTGCTGTTTATAGGCTGCGGCATTGTCACGTCCTTTCCGCTGCTGTGGTTTAACAATGCGGCCAAGCGGCTGCAACTCTCGACGCTGGGCTTTATGCAATATCTCGCGCCCAGCTTGCAGCTCTTGCTGGGTGTGTTTCTCTATCGCGAACCGTTTACGCCCGTTCATGCCGTCACCTTTGGCTGCATCTGGCTGGCGCTGCTGGTCTATTCCACAACCTCCTGGCTGCGATCGCGCGCACAATCGACCTGAATAATCATGAATGATTCTGATATTCGCATTTGCTTTGTCGGCGACTCGTTTATCAACGGCACGGGCGATTCGACGCTGCTGGGCTGGACGGGGCGCGTCTGCCAGTTTGCCAGCCAGCGGGGCGTGCCGCTGACTTACTACAACTTGGGCGTGCGGAGAGAAACCAGTGCCGACATCGGCGTGCGCTGGCAGTTTGAGGTGATGGCGCGGCTGCCGGAGGGTTGTGACGGGCGGGTAGTGTTTTCCTTCGGCGCAAACGATACGACCTGGGAGCAGGGCGGCGTGCGCGTAAAAACATCGGACTCGCTGCGGCACACGGGCATGATTTTGCTGGTGGCCAAGCGGCAATATCCAGTGCTGATGATCAGCCCGCCAGCGATCGCCGACGAGGCCCAGAACGAGCGCATTGCCGAACTGGTGAGCTATCAACAGCAGATTTGCGAGGGCTTTGAGATTCCCTACCTGGACGTGTTCACGCCATTGCGGCGATCGCCCGTGTGGATGACGGAAGTGCGATCGGGTGACGGGGCCCATCCCAACGCGGCGGGCTATGCCGAGCTAGCGCAACTGGTGCTGAGCTGGGCCGCCTGGTGGAAGCTAGAGTAATGCCGTCAATCAATTTTTAGCGTTTAATAAAAAACAGCAGCCAGGCTATGAATTGAGATTCCATCCAGCCCCAGGAGACTCCATGCCCCCCACCGCCCAAGTTCGTTGGAGCCGCCAGAGTTTTCGTGCCCTGATGCGGCAAGAGTTGCATCCCAGTCGCCTGGTTCCGAGTCTGACGGCGGGCATCATTGCAGGTATTTTTCTAGTTGTTTATGCCGTTTCGTTTGGCGCATTAATCTTTTCCGGTGAGCTAACGCCGTTTGTGTCAGCGGGCATTGGGCTGGTTTTATTTACTGCGATTACGGTCAGTATTATTGTGGCGTTGGGTAGTTCGCTGCCTGGAGTTTTGATTATTCCACAGGATGGGCCGGGGGTAATCCTGTCGCTGTTGATCAGCGCAATGGTCACGAAGCTGTCTGGATCGGCTACGCCAGCAGAATTGTTTGCAACAGCGGTGATGGCGATCGCCACAACCTCTCTACTCACGGGGGCTGTGTGCTACTTGTTAGGAGCCTATCGACTGGGCAACCTGACGCGATTTGCGCCCTATTCAGTGATCGGCGGCTTTCTGTCTGGCACAGGATATCTGATTGCTCAAAGTGGCTTTAGTTTGCTGAGCGATCGCTTTTTTAGCCTGTCTGAATTGGATATTCTCCTGCAACCTCAATTTTTAATTCGCTGGGTTCCGGGAGTGGTGTTTGGACTGATCTTGCTTTGGGTTTTGCGTCATCACAGTAGCGTATTCATTGTGCCTGGAATGGTGCTGGCTGGGTCGCTAATCTTCTACGCTGCGCTGTTTCTCACTCAGATGAATATTGCCGAAGCGCGGGAGTTAGGGCTGCTGCTGCCAGAGTTTCCAAAGGGCGCATTGTGGCAACACCTGAAGCCAGATCTGCTGCTGCAAGCGCATTGGCAATCGATCTGGGAGCAGCTTCCTCGCATCGTCAGTATTGTCCTGGTTACAGTGATGATGTTGCTGCTCAATTCCACTGGAATTGAACTTGCAAGCGGGCGAGATATTGATCTAAATCAAGAATTGCGGGCTGCTGGACTGGGGAATATAGTTGCAGGGTTGGGCGGCGGGATTATTGGATTTCACGGATTAGGATTATCCACGCTTTGTTCTGCAAAAATTGGTGCAAAAAGCCGAATTGTTGGAATTTTGGCTGCCCTCGTTTGTGTTTTAGTTTTGTTCGCTGGAGGTTTTGTGTCGCTGCTGCCAAAAGCTGTTTTGGGCGGCATGTTGATATTTTTAGGATTCGGCTTTTTGGTGGAATGGATGTATGACGCTTGGTTCAAGCTGTCGAAGTCTGAGTATGCATTGGTACAGATTATTTTGCTGGCGATCGCCCTGGTGGGTTTCTTGAAAGGCGTGGGGTTGGGGTTAGCCATTGCAATGGTGCTGTTTGTGGTGAGCTACAGCCGGACTCGCGTGGCAAAGCACATACTGTCGGGCGTAAACTATCGCAGCCGCGCAGGGCGATCGCCCACTGAGCAGCGCACCCTGCGCCAGGAAGGGGAACAACTTTATATTCTCGACCTCCAGGGATTTCTGTTTTTTGGCACTGCAACCACGCTGATTAACCAAATTCAGCAGCGCGTTCAGACTGAGAAATCCGTCCCGATAAAGTTCGTTGTTTTGAATTTTCAGGCGGTTACGGGCTTGGACTCTTCAGGTATATTGGGTTTTGAAAAACTCAAGCAAGTTGCTCAGAGAGAGTCCTTTAACCTGTTATTTACACATCTTTCTCCTGAGATTGCAGAACAGATCCAGCGCAGCGGATTAATTAAAGAAGATGATCCGATTTGTCTAATTTTTCCAGACCTGGATCGCGGTGTGGAATGGTGTGAAAATCAGATTTTGGAATCCATTTCCTGGCGGCGCAAAAAGTCTTTACCGCTAGTGTTGCAGCTCGAAAGTTGGTTTCTCCATGCGCCCCAAATTGTTGAGATTGCAACTTATTTGGAAGAGATAGATTTGGCAGCAGGAAACACGCTTTTTTGTGAGGGCGAAGCGGCGATCGCCCTCTACATTATCGAATTTGGTCAGGTGACGGTGTGGTCGCAGGCTAACCAGGCAACAGCGAAGCGCCTGCAAACCCTCGGAGCCGGAAGCTTTGTGGGCGAGATGGATTTTTTCTCAAACACAGCGCACCAAACCACGGCGATCGCTGACATGCCCAGCACCATCCACCAACTCACCCGCACGGCCCTGGTCAACATGCAGACCGAAAATCCGCAGGGGGCGATCGCCTTCCAGCAAGCCATCAACCAGCTCATGGCCGAGCGCCTGTCTCACGCCTATCAGGAAATTAACCAACTGCTCGATTAGGGTAGTTAGGGATTAGGGGTCAGGTGGCAGGGATCAGGCAGCAGGAGGCAACTGCTCCCAACCTGACCCCTAACCCCTGATCCCTGATCCCTAGACAGGCTTTAGCCCCAGCAGCCCTTCTTCCTTCAGCTTGGGGTCAAAGCGGATGGGGGTCGTCACGCCGCGATCGCCCAGAGTTTGCAGCACCTCTGCTTCAATGCGCCGGGCCACCTGTTTCAGCGTTTTAATTTTGCCCTGGTCGTCGGCATTGGCATAGGCTGCCTGCTCCTGGCTCGTCATGTGGACTTTGGCGTCGATGGGCTGATTCCACAGGGCTTCGTCATCGCCGTTGCCGGGGGGCGTTATGCCGCTTTCGGCGATCCAGTCGGTGCGGATGGTTTCTAGCAGCGTGCGGCTGGGGCGATCGCACACCGACACCTTGACCCAGTAGCAGCCCTGCGGCACCCGCACCAGATGTTGCAACAGGCTGGCAGTGACATCACGGGAATAGCCGATGTATTGCAAGGTCTGGTCGGCGTCGAAGATGGCATAGGCTCCAACTTTTCCATCAAATTCGTGGATGATGTCGCCCTGGTCGTCCAGGTAGGGAAAAAAGGGCAGTTCGGCGAGAGTCGGCATGGGCTAAGGGTTGTGGGTGAATCGCTGAGGATTTGGAGATCCCCCCTAGCCCCCCTTAATAAGGGGGGAACCGGATCAAAAGTCCCCCTTATTAAGGGGGATTTAGGGAGGAGCCGGATCAAAAGTCCCCCTTATTAAGGGGGATTTAGGGGGGAGCCGGATCAAAAGTCCCCCTTATTAAGGGGGATTTAGGGGGATCTCACGCAGACAACAAACTACGACATTTGCTGAAGATACGCCTGGTATCCGACCGCGTCGAGCTTCGACTGTTTCTCTTGCACCATGTCGCGCAGGCTCTGGCGATAGCGCTGCACCTGGGCGAGCAGGTCGGGCTGCTGGCAGGCGAGAATTTGCACGGCGAGGAGGCCGGCATTTTGGGCATTGCCGATCGCCACTGTGGCCACCGGGATTCCGGCGGGCATTTGCACGATGGAATAGAGCGAGTCCAGTCCTTGCAGGTGGCGGCTGGCGACGGGCACGCCGATCACGGGCAAGGGCGTCAGGGCGGCCACCATGCCTGGCAAGTGCGCCGCCCCACCTGCACCCGCAATAATCACCTTAACGCCGCGCTCATGGGCGGTTTTGGCGTAGTCTACCATGCGCTCTGGGGTGCGGTGGGCGGAGACGATCGCCACTTCGCAGGCAACCTGGAACTGTTCGCAAATGGCGATCGCCCCCTGCATTGTCGGCAAATCCGAGTCGCTGCCCATGATAATGCCCACCGCAGGAGGTGCGGCGGGCGGTGGTGTAGATCTATGAATCATGTCAAAAAGTTAACAGGTTGGACAAGCTTGGACATGCCGAATAAGAACCATTGCCGCCAATTCAGCTAGCACCTGCACGCAGCATCGCTAACGGCAAGCCCAACTCCCCTATTCATCATCCATCAGTCCAAAGATGACCGCGCAAAACGCGAAAGCAAACACAAACGGCATGGGCGACTGAAGATAGACTCCCAGCCCAGCAGACACCACCGCTCCGACCCAGGCGACGCTGCACCAGGTGCGCTCTTCGGGGCTAAAGCCCTTTTCCGACTTGATTTCGAGCAATACCTCAGTCGGAATGGGCAGCGGCATCACGGCATGAGGCGGAAAAGCCCAATACTCGCGGCGCTCCTGAAACAGATCAGTCCAGCCGTTTTGGAGGCACCACTCTTGAATCCATTCAGTACAGTACTTGTTCATAGCCACGGCAGATCGATCGACTTAAATTAGGGATAAAAAACAATTAGGGATAAAAAACGCAAATTCCGAATAGGCGACTCCACAGAGTCAACAGTTCGGAACCTAAGCCGGAATGAAACTAGAGAAAGCTTGATGGCAAGACTCGACAACTTGCTATGTTTGTAGACTAACAGAGCTGAGTAGATGCCCGGTTGCCAAGACATCAAATGTTACTTAACAACCAGTTAAAATAAGATGCTGCTAGGCTAAAAATAACGGCAAGTCAGGCGGTTCAACGGATTCTCACCGGGTTTTAATATGGGCAGTACCTTTGGACATTTGTTTAGAATTACAACATTTGGCGAGTCCCACGGCGGCGGCGTGGGCGTGGTGATCGATGGCTGCCCGCCCCGTGTGGAGATTTCCGAAGCCGACATTCAAGTCGAGCTAGACCGCCGTCGCCCTGGCCAGAGCAAAATTGTGACGCCGCGCAAAGAAGACGACCGCTGCGAGATTTTGTCGGGCGTGATGGATGGCAAGACGCTGGGCACGCCGATCGCCCTGTTGGTTCGCAATAAAGACGCGCGATCGCAAGATTATGACGAAATGGCGGTGAAATATCGCCCCTCCCATGCCGACGCCACCTACGACGCGAAGTACGGCATCCGCAACTGGCGCGGCGGCGGGCGCTCCTCCGCACGGGAAACGATCGGACGAGTGGCAGCGGGGGCGATCGCCAAAAAGATCCTGCATCAGGTTGCAGGCGTCGAAATCATCGGCTACGTCAAGCGCATCAAAGACCTAGAAGCCGTCATTGATCCCGACAGCGTGACGATGGATCAGGTGGAAAGCAACATTGTCCGCTGTCCCGATGGCGAGTGCGCCGAGCGGATGATCGAGCTGATCGAACAAACCGGGCGATCGGGCGACTCCATCGGCGGCGTCGTGGAATGCGTTGCCCGCTCCGTGCCCAAAGGACTGGGCGATCCCGTCTTCGACAAGCTAGAGGCAGATCTGGCCAAAGCCGTCATGTCCCTGCCCGCCAGCAAAGGCTTTGAAATCGGCTCAGGCTTTGCCGGCACCCTGCTCACCGGCTTCGAGCACAACGACGAGTTTTACATCGACGACCAGGGCAACGTCCGCACCGTCACCAACCGCTCCGGCGGCATCCAGGGCGGCATCGCCAACGGCGAAAACATCATCCTGCGGGTGGCATTCAAACCCACCGCCACCATCCGCAAAGAGCAGCGCACCGTCACCAACGAAGGCGAGGAAACATTGCTCGCCGCCAAAGGTCGCCATGATCCCTGCGTGCTGCCCCGCGCCGTGCCGATGGTCGAATCGATGGTTGCTTTGGTGCTGTGCGATCACCTGCTGCGGCATCACGGGCAGTGCGAGTTGCTTTAGGGGTGAAGGATTAGGGATGCAGGATAAGGGTCGGATTCGGGCGCTGGTGCTGTGCTTATTTCGGGATCAAGATCGTATTTTGGTTTCCCGTGACTATGACTCGGTGAAGCAGTCCGATTACTACAGACCGCTGGGCGGCGGCATCGAGTTTGGCGAAACCAGCCGCGACGCCCTCATCCGCGAAATGCGCGAGGAACTGGGCGCAGAAATTGAGCAGCTCGAATGGCTGGGTACGCTGGAGAATATCTTCACGCTGGAGGGCAAGCTGGGTCATGAGATCGTGCTGATTTATGATGCCAAGTTTGGCGATCGCACCCTCTATAACCAGCCCACCCTGACGGGTTCCGAACAAGGCAAACCCTTCACCGCCGCATGGAAATCCCTATCGGAGTTTAGTGATTCAGGGCTGCGACTGGTTCCGGAGGGGCTGGAGGAATTTGTTCTGGCAAATCTGAAACAGTTGTAATCTGCAAAGACGCTGATTCTCTAAATAAGAAATAGGGATAGTCATGGTCATTGGTAAACACAAACGCCGCCACTGCGTTTAAGTCATCAATCACGCCTGCTTCCAGCTTTGAGACGGCATAGACTTGCGCATAGTGAAGCGCCTGTTTTCTCACCAGGTGTCGCTTAACTCGGACTCGCTCTTGCCGCCCTTTTCGATTGCCGCCGCTGCCAATCCGATTGAGCCACTTGACCTCCACCACGGCAAAATGCCCCGCGCCATCTGTAAAGACGAGGTCGCCCCGCCCCTTGTGCGCTTGGCCGGGTTCCACTTCCCACTCATTCTCGATGACATAGGGATAATCGGGGAGGAGGCGATCGCTGTTCAAAACGAGCGTTCGTTTCAGCCCATACTCTCCGTTTTGATCCCAATCGCGCCCGGCAAAATAGCCGCGGAGGACTTGATTTCGGTGCTCAATTTCCTGATGATTCATAGCGCTGTGCCATCGCGAATCTGACCACGACTCCGAATGCTTCACAGCAGGGTAAAGCAACTTCGTGAGGGCGGAGGTAGGGATTGTACCCGATTTTGATACAGATCAGCCAAACTGCACAAATATCGAAATAAACCAGGATTTTTTGTCACCCGCAGGCGGCGAGGATCTGGGCAACGGCACAGCTTCCGGCCCTTGCTCCAACTTGCTCCAGCTTGGTAGGGGCGATCGCCTCTATCTTTCGCCCTATTCCCTTCGCCCTATTCCCTTCGCCCTATTCCTAACGCTGGATGTATGTTTTGTTTCACATCACCAATAATAGGGTCGCTAATTCTAAGCTCTTCTAGCAAAAAAAGTATGGCAAGTCCTATCGAGTTCAGCTTGTTTGCACCCTATAACGAAGCAGTTTCCCTAGTTGGTTCCTTTTCAAAATGGGACGAAATTCCCATGAAGAAGGGCAAAGACGGCTTCTTTCGAGTTAGCGTCGATTTAGAAGATGGGGTCTACAACTATAAATTTCGCGTTCAAAGTAAATCCTGGTTTTTTGAACCAAACCAATGGGTCGATGTGACCGACCCCTACGCCACCGATGTCGATGGCAAATCATCAGAAGAAAATGCGATCGTGCGAGTCAAAGGGGGCGAACGAATCGTCGATACCTACGTTTGGCAATATGACGACACACCGCTGCCCGGCGACCATGAACTGGTGATTTATGAGATGCACGTGGCGGACTTTTCCGGCGGCGAAGACGACCCCTACGCTCGCGGACAATATAAGCATGTGGTCGAAAAGCTAGATTATCTGTGCGAACTCGGCATTAATGCGCTGGAACTCATGCCTGTGAAGGAATATCCGGGCGACTATAGCTGGGGCTACAACCCGCGCCACTTCTTTGCGACCGAGTCTAGCTATGGCTCCACTGCCGACCTGAAGCGGCTGATCGACGAGTGCCACCACCGGGGCATCCGCGTCTTGATGGACGGGATCTATAACCACTCGGAAGCCTCATCGCCGCTGACGCAGATCGACCACGACTATTGGTATCATCACGAGCCGCGTGACCCTGATAACAACTGGGGCCCAGAATTTAACTACGAGCATTACGACGAAAGTCTGGAAACCTATCCTGCCCGCCGCTTCATCGGTGACACGGTGCGCTATTGGGTGCGTGAATACCATTTGGACGGCATTCGGTACGACGCAGCGCGGCAAATTGCGAACTATGATTTCATGCACTGGATCACGCATGAAGCCAAAGAAACCGCAGGCGCAAAACCATTCTTTAACATCGCTGAACATATTCCCGAAACCACCAGCATTACCAACGTAGATGGGCCGATGGATGGCTGCTGGCACGATAGTTTCTATCACACGGTGCTGGCGCACATCACGGGCGACACCTTTGATCTGGAATCGTTGAAGGACGTGATCGACGCCAAGCGCCAGGGCTTTATGGGTGCAACCAATGTGGTGAATTATCTAACCAACCACGACCACAATCATGTGATGGCGGAATTGAGCGATCGCCAAATTTTCGATGAAGCCGCATTTCGCCGGGTCAAGCTGGGCGTGGCGCTGCTGATGACGGCGATGGGCGTGCCAATGCTATGGATGGGCGAAGAGTTTGGCGAGTATAAGTACAAAACCACCGACCCCGCCAAAATCGACTGGCCGCTGCTGAGTAACGACCTGAACCAGGGATTGTTTGAGTATTACAAGGGCCTGATTGGGCTGCGCAAAACCAATGCCGCGCTGCATACTGCAAACGTTGAATTTTTCCACGAAAATCCGGAAACCAAAGTGCTGGCCTACACTCGCTGGAATGATGAAGGCTCCCGCGTGGCGGTGGTCGCGAATTTCTCTGACCAGTTTTTGGCAGGCTACACCGTGCCTAACTTCCCCGCCAACGGCACCTGGCATGAATGGACAGGCAGCTATGAAGTGCAGTCTGGCGATGACCAGCTGATGACCGACCTGGGTGAGTTTGAGGCAAAGGTGTTTGTTTGGAAAGGGTGAGTTTGGGGTTTGGGTTTGGGGGGATTGAGGTTAGATCTAAAACCCGGGCTGCCTCAAGCTTGGCAGCTTGGTGTTTGGTTCAAGCGCTCAACTTCCCAACCTCCCAAGCTCAGCAGCTTCTCAGGGGACATTCAAGGCTGTTTCAGATGACTGCCTCATGATGGTACTAGAACTTTCTGTGTCGCGGCTGATTGTGGCTGATGCGGGTCTGGAAAGTTTCTGGTGTCACATCTGGTGGCATATTTGGTGTCACATGTCCTTTGGTGCAAACCCAGTCCTATCTGAAAGACTATGAAGAAGCGATATTTTTTGGGAGCCAGCACAGCGATGATTGGAGCAGCGTGGTTTTCTCGCTATTTGCCGGGGCAGTCGAAAACCGAGCAGGCGATCGCCAGCACCGTCTTTGAAATTACCAAAACCGAAGCCGAGTGGCAGGCCATTTTGACGCCGGAACAGTTTCGCGTGCTGCGCCAGCACGGCACCGAGTATCCCGGCAGCAGCCCACTCGACAAGGAATATGGGGAAGGAACTTACGTCTGTGCAGCTTGCGACCTGCCTCTATTTACTTCCGAAACGAAGTTTGACAGCGGCACGGGCTGGCCAAGTTTCTATGCGCCTATTGCTGGGGCGATCGGTACGACGGTGGATAATTCGCTGTTCATGACCCGCACCGAAGTTCACTGCCGCCGCTGCGGTGGGCATTTGGGGCATGTGTTTGAGGACGGCCCTGCGCCTACGGGTCTGCGCTACTGCATGAATGGGGTGTCGCTGAAGTTTATCCCGGCATGACGGGGTGACGGGGTCAAATTACTCCAACACGCCATCACTCCAACACGCCAACACACTCAAGACCGCCGAATATTCAAACAACACCAATCCTGCCTGCGCCAGAGCGTGGCAACGATCCAGTCGTTGGCTTCCAGCGCATCGGCGACGGGCTTGACCTGATCTAGCAAGATGCCGCTGAGGACTCCCCAGGTAGAGGGTTTGGCGATCGCCGCAAAGCCGGGGATCAGATCGACAATCACCTCTGCCAAGATATTGCAAACAAAGCCATCTACGGGGCCGGGAATCATAGTCGTCAGGTGATCCAGGCTGCCCAGTTCCACGATCAGGCGATCGCGTTCAATGCCGTTCAGTTCTCGGCTGGCAGTGGTGGCATCAATCGTCAGCGGGTCATTGTCTACTGCGTAGGCTCGCTTTGCGCCCAGCAGCAGCGCCGCAATCGAGAGAATGCCAGAACCACAGCCAATGTCGGCAATGATGATGTCCGACGGCCCCTCAATTCGCATTTCTAGCGCTTCTAAACAGAGCTGCGTCGTCGCATGGGCACCCGTGCCAAAAGCCACGCCCGGATCAAGCTGAAGTATCAGGCGATCGCCCTGCTCTGGAATGGGTAGCCAGGCGGGGTTGATCAGGAGGCGATCGCCAATTTCCTGTGGATGCCAATACTGTTTCCAGCTACTGGCCCAGTCTTCTTCATCAATAATCTGCCACTGCACTGCGGGCACAGCGACGCCAGCGCACAGTGCATCTTGCTTTAGCCGCAGCGCCAGCGCCGACAAGTCCAACAGCTCCACCTGGTTTTGGGGCAAGTAGCCCCGCACCAAATAGCCAAACTCCTTGCGCTCGCTCGCCGTCCCTTTGCAGCCAAACTCTTCCAGCCGCCAAGACACAAGGTCTTCCGCCGCTGGATCACACAGCGCTTGAATTTCCCACCAGGTAGACATGAGGGGTTGGGGGTGAGGGGTTGTTGCTCTGCAACGCTGACGCGAGGGGGGTTAGGGAAACAGGTAAGGGGTGAGTGAGGGCGTGAGAAGATCCGTAGACTTGCTCCCACACCCCCAACACTCCCACATGCCAATACTCCCTCGCCCCTAAGAAACAGGCAGCGTCGCCGTGTAAGCGTCTCGAATCCCTGGAACCTGCGTGATTTCGGCAAGCACAGCTTCAGGCAGGGGGTCATCCAAACTCAGCACCATCACCGCATCACCCCGGACGATTTTACGACCGACCTGCATACTGGCGATGTTGACGTTCAGGCTGCCCAATAGAGAACCCAGCCTGCCAATGATCCCTGGCATGTCGCGGTGTAGGGTAAACAGCATATGGCGACTGGGGGGCACGTTGATCGGGAAGTCGTCAATGTTGGTGATGCGAATTTCGCTGTCGCCCAGGAGCGCACCTGTGACGGTATGTTCGCCGTTGGGGCCGCTGGCCGACAGGCGCAGGGAACCCGTGTAGTCAATCACGGCAGCATCGCGGGTTTCCACGACACGGATGCCGCGATCCTTGGCTTCGATGCTGGCGTTGACGTAGTTCACTCGCTCTTGCAGCGCGTTAGAGAGCAAGCCTTTCAGCGCAGCGACGACGACAGGCTGGCTCTCGTTGCTGGCGAGTTCACCCTGGAGCCGCACATTGAGCGACTCGACGCGACCGCCTGTGAGCTGGCTAATCAGGTTACCCAGGATTTCTGCCAGTTGCAGGTAGGGTCGCAGCTTTTCGAGCAGGTCGGGGCGCAGTCCAGGAATGTTGACCGCAGAGCGAGCCGGTAGCCCCAGCAGCACGTCGCGGATTTGCTCGGCAACGTCGATCGCCACGTTGACCTGGGCCTCTTCGGTAGACGCGCCCAGGTGCGGGGTCAGGATGGCTTCTTTGCCCAGCGATCGCAGCGGCGACTCGCCCAGTGGTTCCGATTCGTACACATCCAGCGCGGCCCCGGCGATTTTGCCTTCCTTGAGGGCGATCGCCAGCGCATCTTCATCAATAATGCCGCCCCGTGCGCAGTTGATGATGCGGGCGGTGGGCTTCATTTTGGCAAGCGACTCGGCATTGATCAAATGCTGAGTTTCCGGCGTGCGGGGCAAATGCAGCGTAATGTAATCTGACTCGCGCAGCAGCAGATCCAGATCGACCAGGTGGCAGCCCAACTGCTCTGCTCGCTCGCTCGACAGAAACGGATCATAGGCCAGCAGGCGCATTTCCATCGCCCGCGCTACTTTAGCAACGTGGGAGCCGATTTTACCCAGACCGACGATCCCCAGCGTCTTTTTATAAACTTCAACGCCCGTAAAGCTCTTACGATCCCACTCGCCAGATTTAACAGACTGGGTGGCGGCAGGAATGTGGCGCGACAGCGACAGCATCATCGCCAGGGCATGTTCGGCGGCGGCAATGGTGTTGCCTTCGGGCGAGTTGACGACGAGAATGCCCCGCTTGGTGGCCGCTGCCACATCGACGTTATCGACACCCACACCGGCACGGCCGATGATCTTGAGCTGGGTGCCTGCGTTAATCATGTCCTGCGTGACGCGCGTGCCAGAGCGAATCATCAGCGCGTCGTAATCGGGAATAATTTGCACCAGTTGGTCAGGAGACAGCCCGGTTTTTACATCGACCTGAGCAACCTGCGAGAGGATGTCAATTCCGATTTGGTCAATTGGGTCGGAAACAAGAACCTTAGACATGATGATGGGCTGACGGTTTAGAGATTGAGGTCAAGAAAGCACAACACGGACGTAGCCAAACAGCTAAAAATAAACGCGAAGCGTAAAGCGGGCAAGCCTTAAACTCTTACCCCCAAACTCGGTGTCACAGAGCAGGTACAGTCCCTGATCCGTTCCCTGAGCCAGTTGCCTCGCAATCGAGCGAATGAGTGGGCGATCGCCCCTGGAAGCTTTGTCGAGAAAAAGCTCGGCTGGTTTGCAGTGCGCCGATGCAGAATCCCGTTTTCCACAGACAGAAGGTTATTTTACTGCAAAGCGGTATACCAATCGGATTCGCACCCGAAAGTTTTCGGGTTTGTGGGTACGGCTAACCACACCCACTCAGTTTTGCAATAGTTTGTAATATTTTGTTATATTTGTTTACAGATTGAAACAAGCCATTCACAGGAGGCTTATATGACGCTTCTAATTGCACTGTTCGTTATCGGTTGGGTCGCTGCTGCACTGATTGGCACCCAAGCCTATTTCCGGGGCGAACAATCCAAGCCAATTCATGAGCGCAACTGGCGTTCCGAGTCTTTCGAGCAGCTCGCCAGCATTCTCACGGGCGCGAGCGTAGACTACGACACCCGAGTTCCCGCCTACCAGACGCTGGATGCCTACTCTAGCCGCCTGCTGCCCAACAAATAGCTGCGGTTCCAAGGATTGAAGCATTGCCAGAATTTGCCAGAGGTGATTTTGTCAGGATCAGGTGAACGTTTGCCAAGCTTTTGACCATTGCTACTCTCCTAGCAATGTTTTGAGGCAGGTGATTGGCGATCGCTCCCTTCTCCAAACTTCACGGTTACAATCAACGCTACAGTTTGAGCCAAACTAAACTTCGCCCTCCTGCCTGGAGGGCTTTTTTGTCGCCATTTTGCATGGCCATTGCCGCCCCAGACAGAATGGTTGCGATCGCCATCAAGCCACAAAGCTTGAAACAGCAAAACCTGCAAACCTGACCCCTGACCCCTAACCCCTGCC
>RFIF01000421.1 GCA_003695655.1 Cyanobacteria bacterium J069 | reverse complement strand
GGGGAGGAGTCAGAAGTCATGAACCCACAAGAAAATGACAATTGGGCAATAGGGCGAAATAACTATCCATATTAGTCGGGTGAGGCAGATTCGGGAAATGTTTTTGAGCGCGAGCGGAGTCAATAAGATGCACGGGGGCGATCGCGCTGGGGCCGCCGATAAACTGTGCCGCTAGGGCCGCCGGCTGCCCAACGTTTCCCAGTCGCGAATCATTGCCGCAGTCCAGAGCCAGCTCTTGGCCAGCTCCGCCTGCTGAAAGCTGACCGGATTGCTCAGCATCACCATCTGATAATAGGCGGCGGATTGTTTCAGCAGGTCGGTCGCCCCTGCCGCAAATTTGGGGTCGAGCGCCGCCTGCTGAAGCGCCAGAGCGACGCCAGCATAAGCCGTCAGCGCTTCGGGATTGGTGATCGACTGGATCGGCGGCGGGCAGTTGAGGGCGGCGCGGTCATCTGCGGCATCCACCGCATCGGGAATCGGCTGTGCCAGCATCAGCGCGGCGGCGCGGCACCAAGACCGGGCGGCATCCACCGACTCGCCTTTGGCATAGTGGGCAAACCCCAGCGCGTTCCAGTAGGGCGCGGCATCGGGCTGTCCCTCGGTCGCCAGTTTCCAAAACCGCTGGGCATCGTCCACGCTGTGGAGGCTGTTGCCTTGCTGCCACCACTGCCAGGAGCGCCGCCCCAGCAAGAACACCAGTTCTGGATGCTGGGCATTGAGCAAGTCGGACGGCACCTCCGCCAGCGCCGCGTCGGCATCCAGCAAAACGTTTTGGTCGAGCAGTTGGGCGATCGCCTTTTCGGCATCGGGCAGGTTGCCCCGCTTCAGATGCAGAATGGCTGTGCCCGCAAGCTGGCTGGTCTGGGTTGTGCCCACATTCATCGACGGGGGCAGGCTGGCGACGGGGGAACTGTTGAGCGGCGGCAACAGGTCGGCGGGTGATGGTTCGCGGTTGAGCAGCCCCGTCGTGTAATGAAACGAGAATAGCGCGATCGCCATTGCGCCTGCGCCCGCCAGCGGCAGCAACACATGCTGTTTTTGGAGGGTGCTGGTTTTGGGGGAACGACGGGCGATCGCTCGACTGTCGCGCCGCGCCGGAATGCGGTCGGCTGTGGGAACGGGGTCTGTGGGGGCTGTGGGCAGAGCGTCTGTGGGGGGAGCGCTCGGGGCGATCGCCTCTGGTAATTGCTGGGCAGATTGCTGGGCAGATTGCTGGGCAGATTGCTGGGCAGATTGCTGGGTCGAGGCTGGCGCTGCGGGCGCGTCCTGAGGCTGGAGCGCAGTCGGCGTGTGGCTTGTCAGCCAGCGATAGGCCGCCTCGGCAGATACGGGAGCGTCCAGCGGGCGGGCGGTTTGCTCGGCATCAGTAGCGACATGCATCAGGTCAACCGGGCGGGGCGTGAGCTGCTGCAACAAATCCGATGCGGCTGGCTCCGACGCTGTCGCTGTCGCATTTACTCCACTCGCTGGCGCACTTCCCAAGTTCACACTCGTCGTCCGATTGGCAGACTCCAATCCCTCTGCGGCATGGGGCTGTCCAGCCTGCTGGGCCAATAGGCGGCCCAGATAGCCGCCCGGCAGGTCGATACCAGAGTGCTGCGGGTCAGGCGGCGGAAAATTGTGCTCGTCAGCGATCGCCAAATCAGAAAAGCTAGATTGCCGACCTTGAGCATAGGAACTGAGCGTAAACCCACCCGCGCCAGCAGCGCTCACCGGCCCACTGTCGCCGTCGCGGCCGGTAAGTTCTTCCACTCGCTCGCTGCTGGTCGGCTTCACCTCCACCAGATTGCCCTGATGAGCAAAGTCAAAGTCGAACGGATTTGTCGAGCTAAAGGGCGCGTCGAAGGGGTGATTTGGGCTGAAGGGCGCGTCGAAATGGAATGGGTTGTCGAACTCTAAGCCAGGAGATGCCCAATCGTCTTCCAGCAGGACTGCCCGCGAGATTAGCTCAAAATCATCTTCATCAGGTTCCAGCGCCGCATCCAGCGTGCCCAAATGCGACATTGCCAAGACGGGTTCTTCGCCCGCCAGCAGTGGCGGCAAGTCATAGGACTGGGGCAGTTGTTGCAACCGATCGGCAGGGTTGATTAAGGTGCGATCGCCCGCGACAAGATAGCCATCAAACTCTGGATGCAAATAGAGCACGGGCAGCGCCCAGTAGAGCTGGTTTGAGGTATAGGACGAAATTAGCCCTTGCCGGGCGCGGCTGAGGCTGAGGTCAATCGGAAAGCCCCGCCGCAAGCTGCGGTAGAACAGGCGGGTCAGCGTCAGCGCCACATCATCGGGAATCTTCTCAGCCATCGCCAGCACGGCGGGAATGCCCCGGCTAACCAGCGCCTCGGCCAGGTTGCGCGTGTCTTGGGCGGGCTGGGCTTCGGCGACAGGCGACCCGGTGGGAACAGCCGTGTGTGCACCCCGGCAAGAGTTGAACACGACCAGGCGAATGTTGTTATTCACCAGCAGCCCGGCCAGGTCATCGCCGCTGAGGGTTTCTGTGAGCCCGGTGCGCGAGTTGACTAGATAGAGGTTGCCGCCGGATGCGCCCAGGTTGCTGTGGCCGGCATAGTGCAGCACATGAAAATGTCCCTGCTCCAGGGCGTGGGTCAGCTCCTCGCGGCCGGGCTGCTCCAGCACTGTCAGTTCCAGGCGAGGCTGGGTGCCCAGCCCCTCTAGCTCTGGGCCAGGCGGGCGGCGCAGTTCTTCTTGCAGGTGGGTGGCTTCGCGCATCAGCTCCAGGCGCTCTTGATCGGTCGGCGTGGCCACCACCATCAAAATGCGGACGGGCTGCGCGGGGCTGAGGGGTCGGAGCGATCGCCCCCCCATGATGCCGATGCCCGTTTGAAAGCGGGAAAAGACGATATCGGTGCCCGTGGCGATCGGGTGGCGCAGGTTGCCCAAACCGTCGCGATCGCCGCCGTTCATCACTTCCCACGGCAGCCGGGGCAATCGCGCACCCTTTAGTCCCAGTCGCAGCCGCAGCATTTCGCCCTGGTGCTGGGCGATGCCCTGAGCGATCATCCAGCTATTCCGCAGCGTCCCCTGAAACAAAGCGTGATATAAGGTTTCGCCCAGTTCTGTGAGGCTGAGGGGTAGATCTGCCTCTGGCTCGGGACGGCGGGGCAGCTCAAATCCGCCCACGCGATAAAATCCATGACCCCGCAGCAGGCCCAGCAGCGGGTCATCCATCAGGTGTCGCGCTAGAGACAGCCATTCCTCCACGCTCCAGCGGAGCTGTTCCTCAGCCAACGGCACGCCCGGCGCGACCCGCTCGGTGCGTACCAAATACTCGTTATTGCCCACAGGGGTTACGGAAAGATGAAACTCCTGAGTCACGGCTGTAGCGCTTCCCTATACGTGATGGATAGGGGCTTTCCGTCTTGATGCGTGGGGGTCGCTAGCTAGAATTCCAGCAGTCAGAGAACCGTGCTACCAACACCGGGGCGACGTTGCTCCGCAACACTAGCGTGAGATGACTCCGCAACGCTAGCGATAACGCACCCTTGGAAAAGCCCATTGTGAAATGGCTCATATTAGTGAGGGTCAACGACTTGCCAAGTGACGGGCCAAATTTGCCCTGGGGTTGCCCAATTGGGCTAGTCGCTGCCTTCCAAACCGTGTGGTAGTGTGTCCCTGCTTCTAGATCCAGAATAGCGCTGATTTTGACCGCTGGTGAGTCCGATCCAGTCAGACTTTATTCTTGCAACACTTGCAAAAAACAGCCATCAGCCAGCCCGTGACATCTGGAATGCCCAGGTGACTCGACGCAGGCAAATTGAGAAAAGTTGCCGTAGAAAAATGAAAATCTGATGAAGGGCTAATGAACTGGAGCTGTTAGCTCTCGCGGGTGATTTGGATGACGTTTTCGGTGACTTTCTCGAAGGTGTCGTCGTGGCTGATGACGAAAAGCTGGCGGAAGGACTTGAGATTGGCGATCGCCTCGGCCAAACTCTCGCGCCGGGGTCGATCCATATTCGTCGTCGGCTCATCAAAAAAGGCCACGTCCAGATCGGCCACCACGCGCAGCAGCGCCAGTCGCACCGCCAGCGCCGCGCACATCTGCTCGCCGCCAGAGAGGTTGAGCAAGCGACGAGCGTAGGCTCCTTCGCGCACCACGATTTCGTATTCCGCCGTCCACTCCAGCGATAGGTTGGCACGGTTCATCAGCTCGCGGAACAGGCGATCGGCTTCCTGGGAAACGCGCTGTACATAGCGGGCGGTGATGCGCGGCCCGGCGTCTTTATAGGCTTTGCGGGCAAAGGTGATAAAGCGGCGGTTTTGGTCGCGCTGCTTGAGGTCGAGTTTTGCCTGGTCGCGCTGGGCGGCGATCGCCCCCAGTTCCGCCAGCTTTCGGTCTAGCTCAGCGAGGAGCTGCCGCTGGGGTGGCAAGCCGCCGCTGATCTGGTCTGCCTGGGTGCGTTTGGCGCTGTAGTCTGCCTCGACCTGGTGCCAGCGCTGTGGGTCATAGCGGTGCTTCAGCCTGTCGAGGTCGGTTTGGGCTTGGGTTCGTTCGGTTTCTAGGGCGTTCACTTGGGCGATCGCCGCCTGGAGCTGCTGTTGCAGGCTGGGCAACTGCTCCGCCGCGTTTTGCGATTGCAGAAAACGCTGGTAGCCTGCCCGGTGTTGCTGACGCAGGGTTTCCTGCGCCTCGATCTGCGGTTCTAGCTCGGCAAATTCGGCAAGCTGGGTTTCGAGCATGGCGATCGCCGCTTCGGCCGCTTGCTGCGAGGCTCTGAGGCGATCGTGCTGCGCCTGGAGGGCGGGCTGCTGAGCCAGGTCTTTTTGCAAAAGCTGGCTGCGGCCGCGCGGGTCGCCCAGTTCGCTCAGGGAGTGGATTAGCTGCGATCGCCGCTCCTTAGTTGCTGCTTCTGTCGTCAGCCCTTGCTGAACCTGCTGGAGCCGCGCCTGGGTTTGCTGCAATTCTGCCTGGAGCCGCTGCTGCTGGGTCTGTCGGGCGGGGAGATTGGCAATTTCCGCTTGCTGGCGATAGGCTGTGTCGATCGCCTTTTTCGCCTGCTGCAACTGCTGCCTCAGCGTCTCAGCATCGGTTTGTTTCGCCAGGTCTGTCAAGATGTCCTGAATTTCGCCCAGCAAATCGGCATTGAGTTCGATGCCGCTCTGGAGCGCTTGCAGCACCGCATCCACGGCGTCGGTGGCCAGCAGCGGCATCCCGGCCTGCATCTGGCGCAGGGTGTCCAGGGCTGCGGCAGACTGCACCTGATGGCGATCGCGCTTCTCCTTTGCATTCCTCAGCAGTGCTTGCAAATCAGCTTCAAACTGGCGAGCGGCGTCGAGACGGCTGAGCTGGGTTTGCAGGCGATCGCGCTGCTGTTCGATCTCGGCAACATTCGCCATCGTCGCAGCCAGCGATTGCAATCGCTGAATCTCTTGAGTTAGGTCTGCCAGGTCTTTTTGTAATTTCGTCTGCTGGGTCAAGAGCGATCGCTCCTCCAGCCGCAGCGCCTGAAGCTGGTTCAGCGCTTCCGCCGTTGCTGCCTGCTGGGTTTCTAGCTCAACCTGCTGCTGCACCAGGGGCTGAAGCGTCTGCAACTGCTGGTGGGCGCGGCTGAGGGACTCTAGCTGCACGGTGAGGCGAGTGAGTTCGGCTTGTCCCTGGGTCAGGGTCTTTTGCTGAGCGTCGCGCTGGGTAATCAGGGGCGATCGCCGTTTTGCCTGCTCGCTCAACTGCTTCAGCGCCGCCTCTGCCTGGAGATAGGCGGCGTGGCTGGCTCGGTGCGCCTCGCACTGCGCCAGCGCGGTCTGGGCCTGCTGCACCGAGGTTTCGAGCAAGCGGTTTGCCTGCTGCTGGCCGTCGATCTGTGTGGTCAGCGTTTGCAGTTTCAACTCCGCCTGCTGCACCTCGGCTGCCTGGGCTGCCAGTGCTTCCTTCTCAACTTGCAGCGCGGTTAATTCCGCTTCCAATTGGGTCAGTGCGGCTTCGGCAGCGGCGATCGCTTGGGTCACGTCCTGCTGGCGCTGCTGGGCGGCGGCCTGCTCCTGCAAGGCGTCCTCATAGCGGGCAATGTCGCGTTCCAGCGCTTCCGACTCGCTCTTGGCATACTTTTCCAGCGACAGCATCGCCTGGTTTGCCTGCTTGTATTCCTCCACCTTGAGGATGCTGTCGAACACCTTTTTGCGGTCTTCAGCGGTTTTCAAAAAGTCGGCGGTGAAAGTGCCCTGGGGCACGCCGATGGTATTGGCAAACAGCCGCGCCAAATCGGTGCCTGGCGCAATGCCAAACTGCTGCCGCAGCCAGGGCAACACCTCGTTGTCAACATGGCGATATTCCAGTCGATTGCCAAGCTGCGGGTCAAAAATCGTGTAACCCTTGGTGGTGCAGCGCTCCACTTCGTAGGTGCGTCCATCCAGTCGAGAAATGAACGCGACCCGCGCCTGGGCACTCTTTTCGCCATTGCGAATTAGGTCTTCCTTTTTGTAAGCTCCGCGATGATCAAATAGCGTCCAGGCGATCGCCTCTAAAATGCTCGTCTTGCCCGCGCCGTTTTCCCCACAGATCGCATTCGTCCCCGGCTGGAAAATCACATGGCGATCGCGGTGGGATTTGAAATTGGTGAGGGTGATGGAGAGGAGCTGCATTGTTTGCTGAGGAGAGGGAGGGGGTGGTGGAGTGACGGGGTGTTGGAGTGACGGGGTGAGGAGAGGGGGAGACGATGAGAGAGGGCGTGTGGGAGTGACGGAGTGTTGAGGTGTTGGGTGAAGTTCCTGACCCCTGACCCCTAGCACCTGATCCCTCTCTCACCTGCTATATAAAGACCAGAGGCATCAAGGGGAGTTTACTCATGGTAAATCAACGGTTGAGGTGCTGGGTGGTAGGGTTGGTGTGCTGTGTGCTGCTGCTGTTGAGTGAGGCTGCGCCAGCGGTGGCGCTGATCCATCCCTATCCAGAGGGTGCGGGACAAGTCATGGTGCGATCGCTCCAAACGCTGCGGGATGAGTCGGATCACGCCTGGCAAGCGGTTTTGTTTAAGCGGGTGCGCGATGGTCTGGTGGTGGATTTTCGGCTGCGGCTGGTGGGCTATCCAGGGGCGGCGTATCTGGCCCATGCAGAGCCGCTGGGCATTTCCACCGGGCGCGGCGAAGATTGGACAGCACCCGATGCCTTTGGCCCATCGCGGCTCAACGATGACCTGGCGGGCAACGTCGGTGAGTACGATTTTCGAGACACAATGTTACGCCTGCAAACCGACACGCCGCTGCGGTTGGCGCTACCGTTAGAAGATGGGCGATCGCTGGTGTTGCCCGTTCCACCCTTTGCCGTGCGCGAGTGGCGACAGCTCTTCGACTGGCAGAATTAGCGGTTAGGGGTTAGGGGTTAGGGGTTAGGGAGTGTTTTAAAACTTTCTAGGTCGTTGATTGCCTTGAGTCGATCCCCCTAAATCCCCCTTAACAAGGGGGACTTCCGGAGTGGTTCGGCTCGG
>RFIF01000420.1 GCA_003695655.1 Cyanobacteria bacterium J069 | reverse complement strand
ATAGATAATCCATTTGGTGGTAGGTGCTAACGCAGGCCTGCACGCCGAGAAACTGGATGGCAAACACCTGGAGCCACGGATAGCGAGAGAGGGCGATCGCCAATACCGCAATTCCCAACAGCGGCACTGCGACCAGTCCAAAGAGCGATCGCACCCAAATCAGCGCCGACACAATCAGCAGCCCACCCAGCAGCAGCAGCGCATAGCGAGCAGTTCGGCGGCTCCGCGAAGACAAAATGAACAGTGCCCCAGCAATGGGCGGCCCCATCGGCCCCGCTGCCGAGACAAAGGCCCGCCCAATGGGGCCGAGAAACAAGCTGCCGCTGTGAATTGCAAAGCCAGAGCCATTTGGGAACATTTGCAACTGCCGGAAATTGCCGCCCAGCAGCATTGCAGCCAAGCCATGACCCATTTCATGAAACCAGGTAGCTAAAATGCTGAAGGGATAAAGCACATAGTTCCCAATCGGCAACTGCCAGAGCAAGCTGGTGGCGATCGCCGCCGCAACTAGCCAGGTCAGCCCCACTCGATCGGGTGCTGGCTGTGAACTATCCCAAGAGCGGGTATCATCAAATGAACTTTTATTATCCTTCCAGTGATTAGTCATGATGGGGCTTGCAGTATGAAGGAGGGGTTATGTGAGGCAATGACCCAACTCTAGCGCCTGCCCCCAGCCTTTGGCAGCCCGTTATAGGCAGCCCGTTATAGCGCAGTCTGTTAGGCAGTCCGTTAGGCAGCCCGTTGTAGACAGCCACAGCAAGTGCCAGCCGCCCTGTTCTAAAAGCCAACGTCTCAAGCGGGCGAGTCTGGCAATTGGTCAGGCAATTTTAGATGAGGCGGTACAGGAATCGATCGCTGGGATGCTGGATTCTGAACTTCAGGTCTGGCATTGCTGGGGTTGAACTGTTCTGGAGGATTGCCCTGTGCACCGCGCGTGATTTCGGTGGGTGCTTGGGGCAGGTCTGAGGGTGGCTGCATCACCGTGCGATCGCTGACTAGCCCAGTCGTTGGCGGCTCATCCTGATTCTCTGCACCCAGGCGAATTTTGATGTTTGGGCCCGATCTTGCCAGCCGGATCACAGCCCCATCCGTCGCGGGAACCTGCGTAATCCGCTTGCCCTCCAGATAGGTGCCGTTTGTCCCCAAGTTGACAATTTCCCAGTTTGCGCCAACCCGACGCAGCTCTACGTGATGACGCGACACGACAGCACTGTAGAGAATCACATGATTATCGGTCGATCGCCCAATGCGAATCACCGACTCATTTTCAAACTTCCAAACCTGGGCCGGAATCTGCTTAACCGGATGCAGAAGGGATAGGGTAATCACACTCGTGACGCAAAACCTACAGCGAAACAACAGGGTGACAAGTTTTCAGGCGTAGCTGCATGATTGCATTGTGACGGATGAAAATCGTGACGGATGAAAATCGTGACGGATGAAAATCGTGACGGGTCAAATTCTGACGCATCAACGTGACCAAATCAAACGGGCTGCTTGGCTGTGGTACGAAACACCTGCTTGCGTCCATCACCCACCCATCCTAAATCCTATGCTGCTTTCTTCAGAACAGAACTAAACTTTATGGCAAAGTCTTGCCAAATGGGGGTCTTTCGTTGGGGCAAATCTTCACCAGACTGCCTCAATCTAGAATAGGCTGGGAACTCCGGGATCTGCCAATGTTCTGATTTTCTGGGTGACACCGCCGGGTAAAGGGAAATGATTTGAGTTTCGTTTTGAGTTTTAATCAGCATTTGCTAGATAGGTCATTTTGGTACTGAGGAATCCCCTATCATGCCTAACTTACCTGTAAGACGCATGGTGCTATACAAGCACGGTGTCGGCTTTTTTGAGCGTTTGGGGCCTTTGGGCAGTGAGTCCTCCGTCACGTTGACGTTCAAAAAAGAGGAGATGAACGATATCCTCAAGAGCCTGGCCGCCTTTCCTCAGGGCGATGGGCAGGTGGTCAACGTGTCCTATGAAACGCCGGAAGAAAAGCAAGACGCGCTGAGCAAAGCGCCGCTGGTGTTGAGCGATCGCGAGGCTTGGCTTGATTTAGTGCGATCGCTGCGAGGATGTCCAGTGCGGCTCCATGTTGCCGGGACAGAAGCCGACGCCGGACAGGAGCGCCTCATCAGTGCCTCTGGGTCTGGCTCCGAGTTTGTCGTCAGCGGCTGCATGGTGGGGCTAAACCAGATTGCCCAAAAGCCAGAGCAAACCCTGGTGGCCATCATGACCACGGGCAGCGAAGCCGACAGCACCCCCAGCCTGCGGACGTTTCTACTGTCTCAGGTGCGCGGGCTGGATATTTTGGACGCTCGCAGCGGCGATGATCTGCGCTATGTGTTGGACTTGAGCCAGTCTCGGGAGGAGCAGCGCAGCGTCACCATTTTTCTCGATCGCCCCGATCAAGACCTGCTGGTGAGCTACGTCGCCCCCAGCCCCACTTGGCGCGTCAGCTATCGCCTGTCCTACACGCCCGACGCGCCCTCCGAAGGCAGCAATGCCCCCAGCGAAACCGGGCAACTGCTGATCCAGGGCTGGGGCATTGTGGACAATCAGCTTGACGAAGACCTGGAAGACGTATCGCTCACCTTAATTGCTGGGCAGCCCATCAGCTTTATCTACGACCTCTACACGCCCCGCTTTGTCGATCGCCCTACTGTCGAGGACGAAGCTCGTACTGTGCCTGGCCCCGTCAGCTTTGCAGAGGCTCCCCGATACAGCTCTCTGGAATCTTTGGACGATGCTACGCTTTACAGCCTACCCGATTCTGATTTCGACCTTGATGAGGAGCCAACTGCCCCAGGAATTGGCGGCAGCCAGTTTAAGTCCGCTCGTCGCAATTTAGCCCAGGCAACTCAGATTCAGGCGACGGGCGTGGCGCGGGGAGAACTGTTCCAATACGACGTGGGCACACCCGTTACCATCAGGCGGGGTCAGAGCGCCCTAGTGCCGATTTTGGGCGCAACGCTAGCTAGCCGCAAACAGCACTGGTTCAACTCCGAAAAAACGCAGGACAATCCCGTAGTCACGATCGTTGCTACCAACACCACCGGACTGACTTTGGAGCGTGGCCCCGCGACAGTGCTAGAAGCGGAGAACTACGTCGGAGAAGCCGTGCTGAGCTTTACGCCCACGGAGGGCGAATTTTTTGTGCCCTACGCGGTGGATTTGGGCGTGCGGGTGCGGCGGGAAGACGGATCGCGCCTGGAAACGGCGGCGATCGCTCTCGGAAAGGGCGACTACCTGATCCATGAGCAATGGGACATCCGCCACACTACCTACCGCATCGAAAACCGCAACGCCTATTCTGTTGTGTTAGTGATTGAGCAGGGTGTTCTCAGCGGATACGAGCGATTTGACACGGCGGAACCCATCGAGCAAACCGCTGAGTTTCAGCGCTGGAAGCTGGCGATCGCCCCCCGGCAGCAGACCGAGTTTCGCGTGCAGCAGCGCCGAAAAATTGCTCGGCATGAGCAAATCCTCAACCTCGACTACCAAACCCTGCGGGCTTATCTACACGACAAGTTGATCAACGCCAGCCTGTTCCAGGAGTTACGAGGCATTTTGGATCTGCACCAGCAGATCGCCCAAACTCAGCAGGAAATCCAGCAGCTTGCCCACAAGCGCGATCGCCTGTCCGATGAACAGGAAGCCATTTCTAGAAAGCTGAAGCCGCTGCAAACCAGCGGCAGCGAAAGCGACCTGCGCGAAAAGCTGGTGACCAAAATGAGCCACCTGGAAGACGAGCGCGATCGCCTCCAAGACAGCATCACTGCCCAAGAACAAACGCGAGACAGCCTGAGGCAACAGCTTCGGCAACAGCTCCAAGAGCTGCATTAGGTATTGCGCTAAATCATTGCGCTAAATCATTGCGTTGACCCTTGAGCAAATTCACCCCCTGCTTATGAAAGCTGGAACAGGAACGTCATCCGATCGCCCTTGCCCAGCGCAATGCGATCGCCCGGCCGCAGGCGGTGACGGTTGCCCATCGGCAGCGGCATGTTGTTGATATAGGTTCCGTTAGAACTGCCCACATCTTCTAGATAGTAGGCGTCGCCCTCTATTCGGATATCAGCATGAACCCGCGACACAATTTCCGAACTGGGGAACCCGGACACATCAATGTCTGGGGGAATCCGGTCGTTTGGCTTGCCCAGATGCACCACGGGCAAAGCCTGGGGCAGCTCAATGACTTGATTGGTTTGCACATGTAGCAAGCTGGCCCGCTGTGTCTGAAGCTGAGTCGTCCCCACGGAAGGCGGAGAACTGGCGACCGGGGGAGTTGCGGGTGCTGAAATCGGGGCTGGCACGGGCGGCGACATCGCAGGCGGCTCGGCTACAGGCGCAGGCGAAGCCGCCGGAGTGGAAGACGTATCCGGCTCGACTGCCATCGGCGCGGTCGGCGTAACCAGCAGTGGGTCGGGCGAAATCAGCGGCTCCACAGGCGGCAAATCGGGAATCGCAAAATCAGGTGCAACCGTCGGCGTCGAAACTTCTGGCACCTCCACGGACGACGCTGCTGTCGCCCGTAGATTAAATCCACACTGCCCGCAAAAACTAGCGTCCGACTGTACAGAAGTGCCGCAATTTGGACAACTTGTCATTGCAGGCAGCGGTGTGTAGCACGCTTCGCACTGCACTGCGCCGTCGGGATTTTGGTGGTTGCAATTCGGACAAACAATCATTAGACCGCTCCCCTACCGTGGGTCATAGGCTCCAGTAAATCAACAAGGGCGTATGCCTTGGGCCAAGTTTTCCCGTTTGCAAAACTGTTCCAGTTTACAAATACGCAGCTCGCCCCATTCATCTCGCCCCATTATTGACTCTACAGGGGCGCTGCGCCATTTCCAGAAATGTTTTCGATTTCAGCATCTGGTTTTGGGTTTACTATGCTGTTGCCGCTGTCGAGTCCGCAGAGAAAGTCGTCAATTTGAGTTAGGGCGATCGCCCTGCCCTAGCTAGTTCCTCAGCCAGATCCCCAACCAGAATAATGCTGATTGCTGGAAGAATCGCTTATATTAAATAAGCTCAATAGACCATTGCGCAATTAGCCTGCACTGAGTCAATCCTGGCTCAGGGTCGCCGATAGACGGCTGCTGGCTTTTCTAAAATTGCCTGCTTGAGGAGGTTAGTCGTTTGTCATTTTCCAGTGATGACTTTGCCAAAGCCTTGGAACAGCACGACTATGCGTTTCAGAAGGGTCAGGTTGTGCGCGGCAAGGCATACAGCTATGAATCGGACGGGGCCTATGTCGATATCGGCGGCAAGTCCGCTGCGTTTTTGCCTCTAGAGGAAGCTTCTCTGCGGCGCGTTAATAACCTGTCGGACGTGCTGCCGCTGCAAGAAGAGCGCGAGTTTTTGATTGTGCGGGAGCAGGATGCCGACGGCCAGGTGACGCTTTCCCTGCGCCAGCTAGAGCTGCGACAGCTCTGGGGCGAGTTTGTGGAAATGCAGGAAGCCAGCCAGACGATCCAGGTGCGGGTTAATGGATTCAATAAAGGCGGCGTCACGGTGGACGCGCAGGGGCTGCGGGGCTTCATTCCGCGATCGCATCTGAGCGAGCGAGAAAATCTGGAATCCCTGATTGGCAAGTCTATGACCGTTGCCTTCATTGAGGTGAATCCCACCACCAAAAAGCTGGTGCTATCTCAACGGCTGGCATCCCAAGCGGCCAGCTTTGGCCAGATTGCTGAAGGGCAACTGATCAGCGGCAAGGTATCGGGCATTAAGCCGTTTGGCGTGTTTGTGGACTTTGACGGGGCAACTGGGCTGCTCCACATCAATCAGATCAGCAAAAATTACGTGTCGTCGCTCAACAGCCTGTTTGAGCTGGGCCAGCCCCTCCGAGCGCTGGTCAACGAAGTAGATGAGGTAAAGCGGCGGATTTCGCTGTCCACCAAGCAGCTCGAAAACTATCCCGGTGAAATGCTGGAAAATATGGCAGCGGTGATGGCCGAAGCGGAAGCGCGCGCCCTGAAGCTCCAGCAGTCCAGCCCAGCGCCCAGCACTAAGGCAGCGCCAACGCCAGTCGCAGCCGAGCCAGAGGACGCATCAGAAGCAGACGCACCAGAAGCAGACGCAGCGGCAGAGGTCGAGCCGACCGATTCCTAGATTCCGAAAGCTTGAACTGCTGGCGATCGCCTCTCAAACGAAGCGTCACATCAGAAACAAGGGCTTTCACACAGAACGGGGCTGTCATGCGGGTTTTAGCCCTGCGATTGACAGCCCCGTTGCCGTTCTGTTGTTGTGACCAGTAGTGAACCTGTATTCAGTGTGGCTCGACTTCAGGTATAAGTCACTACTTCTAGAATTGTTTTACGGAAACTACGTTTTTGACCCAGGGCGATCGCATATTCCGCAGCTTAGTCAGCCTGGGCATTTCCATCTTTCCAGGATTTTTCCATAAAAAGACTGTTTTCAAGGGTTTGGCAACAGTTATTCAGGTCTGATTTTGCGTAAATTTTGGGTCAGGTTTTCTGATGCGGGCGATCGCGCTTGTCCAGCGTCTCAGTGCTGACACTGAATATCGCACTTTTAAGTGACAAAAATTACTTAAAAACACCTGGCTGCTGCTGCGATAGCTACGGCTGCTTACCTGTTCGCCCCGTTCGAGCAGTGATTTTGCGGACGCCGACTTAAGCCACAGTCAGCTTTGCCGTTGTAACTTGCGGGTCACCCGTCCCAGCGTTGGGCGATCGCACCGCTAAACATTGCCCAGATATTCCCAACCGACAATTCCCCAACGCATCTCAAACAGGCGCTAAGTTAGTATTAACTACACGACTTGATCTATCCCGCCGCTGCCAAGCCTGCCCATGACTGCCCCGACGGAAACCGAACTTGCTTCTCAAAATGGACTGAACGCGACTGCCGCCGGGCCGGCCGCAACCCAGCGATCGCCCTCGGCGGATGCAGTGCCTGAAGACATCGCCGATTTGGACGTAGAAATGTCCCTGTTCGATCACCTAGAAGAACTGCGGATGCGAATTTTCTATGCCCTGATCGCTGTGGTGGTCGGCGTTGTGATTTGCTTCTGCTTTGTCAATCCGATCGTGCAGCTTTTGGAAGTGCCTGCCCAAGGTGTCAAGTTTCTCCAGCTTTCACCAGGGGAATATTTCTTTGTCTCGATTAAGGTGGCGGGCTATAGCGGCTTGCTGATTGCCAGCCCGTTTGTGCTGTATCAGATTATTCAGTTTGTCCTGCCGGGGCTGACGCGCAAAGAGCGGCGGATTATCGGCCCGATCGTGCTCGGCTCCAGTTTTCTCTTTGCAGGCGGGCTGGCGTTTGCTTATGTGGCCCTGATTCCGGCCGCGCTCAACTTCTTCATTACCTACGGCGCAGACGTGGTGGAGCAACTCTGGTCGATCGACCGCTACTTCGAGTTTGTGCTGCTGCTGCTGTTTAGCACCGGGCTGGCGTTCCAGATTCCGGTCATTCAGGTGCTGCTGGGTGTTTTGGGCATCGTGTCGTCCAAGCAAATGCTGTCGGGCTGGCGCTATGTGGTGGTGGGCGGCGCGGTGTTGGGCGCAGTGCTGACGCCCTCAACTGATCCTGTAACCCAGAGCCTGCTGGCAGGAGCCGTTCTGGGACTGTATTTTGGCGGTACGGGCATGGTGAAGCTGCTGGGTCGATAGGGCGATCGCCTCAAAGTCAAACTCTGCTCACAAGCTCCACTTCCACAAGCTCTACCTTTCACAAGCTCCGCTTATAAAAGCCACTCAGAAGCGCGATCGCCCAGATCAATCGGGCAACTCACAGCCTTACCCAGGCGCGGTTTTTCTGTTGTCTGCTCGATAAACTGCTGTATTCGGTCGGCACTGCCCCAGGCGTTGAGATAATCCGCGACCGCGTCAAGATGCTCCAGATACTCGGCTTCGCTCATAGGAAACGACGCCTGTTCTAAATATTTCCACATCACCTGAAACAGTATCTTGCCTTGCACCTTCCGTAGCTGTACGTCGAAGGAGCGGCTCCATTTGATAAGTAGTAGCTGATGCAGTTCCGCGCCGGTCATGGAGTTTGGGTCAGGGATTCAGGCTGTAGGCATCAGGCAGTCCCATGAGTGGGCGGCCTGCTCGATTTATTCTAGGGCGATCTGAAGTTTTACGTTTCGTAACGATACCGCCGTTCAGATAGGCTGCAATCGGTTTCTGGTGCAGCCAGGGCTATAGAATACTTCATAGAAAACTGTAAACCATTGCCGACAAGGACTGCCGACTAGGACGGGTGCCTTGCACTGGGCAGGGTTTTACCCACACATTCTCTAAACTCACCGTTCATAATCATGACTCAAGTTTCTGGAACGCCTGATGTGCCCGATTTGGGCCGGCGGCAGTTTATGAATCTCCTTACTTTTGGGGCGGCCACGGGCACGGTGCTGGGCATGCTATATCCCGTCGTGCGGTACTTCATTCCTCCGTCTAGCGGTAGCGGCGGCGGCGGCGTGACGGCCAAAGATGCACTGGGCAATGATGTGGTGCTAAAAGACTTTCTGGCAAGCCATGCGGTGGGTGAGCGCGTGCTGGCGCAGGGCTTGAAGGGCGACCCGACCTACTTGGTGGTAGAAGATGCCGGGGCGATCGCCAGCTATGGCATCAACGCCGTTTGCACTCACCTGGGCTGCGTCGTTCCTTGGAATGCCAGCGAAAACAAGTTTATCTGCCCTTGCCACGGCTCTCAATATGACGCCGCTGGCAAAGTGGTGCGTGGGCCTGCGCCGCTGTCGCTGGCGCTGGTACACACCGATGTAACCGACGACGGCAAGATCGCCATGACTCCCTGGACGGAAACCGACTTCCGCACGGGCGATGAGCCTTGGTGGTCATAGAGGTGCTGTCTGAGGGCGATCGCCCCCAAGCAAAACCCTTTCTTTGTTACATATCGGGCTTTTGCCCGTTTCTGCCGAGCCTTTTTTTAAACCGAACACGCACTCTAAAAATGAACTTCAAGGTTTGCTCATTCTCCTCTCGCCGCCGGAGCGCAGCCGCGCTTGTGCGGGGGCTGATGGTGGCCGTGCTAACGCTAGCAGCGCTGGTGTCTGGCGATTTGTTGCTGCCTCAGTCTGCTGCTGCCTATCCCTTCTGGGCCCAGCAAAACTATGCCAACCCCCGCGAGGCAACTGGACGCATCGTTTGCGCCAACTGTCACCTGGCCGCCAAGCCTGCCGAAATCGAAGTGCCCCAGGCGGTCTTGCCCGATACCGTGTTCAAAGCGGTGGTGAAGATTCCCTACGACCACTCTGTACAGCAGGTGCAGGCAGATGGCTCGCGCGGCCCGCTGAACGTGGGTGCGGTGCTGGTGCTGCCTGAGGGCTTCACAATTGCGCCAGAAGACCGTATTCCCGAAGAATTGAAGGAAGAAGTCGGCCCCAGCTATCTCTTCCAGCCCTACGCAGACGATAAGCAAAATATCGTGCTGGTGGGGCCGCTGCCCGGCGACCAGTACGAGGAAATTGTTTTCCCAGTGCTGTCTCCCGACCCCACCACCAACAAGAGCGTCGCGTTTGGTAAGTACTCCGTTCACCTGGGCGCAAATCGCGGTCGGGGTCAGGTTTACCCCACGGGTGAAAAGAGCAACAACGCGGTCTACAATGCTTCGGCGGCGGGCGTGATTACGGCGATCGCCCAGGCTGACGACGGCAGTGCTGAAGTCAAGATCCGCACCGAAGACGGCAGCACCGTGGTCGATCAGATTCCAGCCGGCCCTGCACTGATTGTGTCTGAAGGCGAAGAAGTTGCCGCCGGAGCAGCCCTGACCGACAACCCCAACGTGGGCGGCTTTGGTCAAAAGGATACAGAAATCGTGCTGCAAAGCCCCAACCGCATTAAAGGACTGATTGCCTTCCTGGCGGCGATTACGCTAACGCAGATTCTGCTGGTGCTGAAGAAGAAGCAGGTTGAGCGCGTCCAGGCCGCAGAGATGACCTTCTAGACCTTTTAACTTCTAGACCTTCTGAGTCGTAAGCCTGTGGCGATCGCAAACTATGTTCATCGTCGCTGCGTTCTACCAAATAGTCAGATAGCAAATAGTCAGATAGCAAAAAGGGCATTCCCACTAGGGAATGCCCTTTTTCTAGTCTTTGATCAGGATTAGGCAGCTATTAGGGTTAGGCAGCCGGCGTATCGCTACCAAACCACTTGTTGATTAGTTTTTCCAACTCGCCGCTGGATTTAAGTTCAGAGATAATAGGGTCAAACTCACCCAGCAGTTCTGATCCTTTAGGGAAGGCAACTGCCGAACCTGCTTCGCCTTCATTGGGAAGCACGTTAATTTCCAGATCGGGGTTAGAGGCGATATAGCCCTTAGCCACGGTATCTTCCATCAGGATGGCGTCAATCCGGCCCGCTTTTAGCTCCTGAATCATTTCATTGATGCGGTTGAGCGCTTTAACATTTGCGCCCTGAAAATCCTTTGCTGCTTGCTCTTGAATTGAACCTAGCTGTACGCCCAATGTCTTGCCATTCAGGCTAGCTACGGTTGCTAGACCCGCACCCGTCTTGGCCACGATCGCATTTTTAGCTTCGTAATAAATCTGAGAGAAATCTACGTTTTGCTTCCGCTCTTCTGTCGGCGTCATCCCTGCCATCACAAAGTCAGCCCGCTTGGATTGGAGCGTGGGAATTAGCGCGTTAAAGTCAACGTTGTCAATTTTAAGTTCGTAGCCCAATTTTTCGGTGATGAACTTGGCAATGTCTACGTCAAAACCTACAATTTCCTGGCTACCGCTGGAGGTGTCGATAAATTCGTAAGGTGGATAGTCGGCCGAAGTGGCCATCGTGAGGGTTCTACCCGCACCGCCGCCCGATGTAGAAGTGCCAGAATTACAGGCTGTGACCAGCGTGATCGTCAACAGGGCTGTTAGAAAAGCCGTGAACAGAAATTTGAGTCGCTTCATAAATCAATTGTGTCTAGAGGGACTGAAACCAACCCATGCCATAGAATTGGCAATCCTAATTTTGCAATCAGGGCTATTTCATTCTAGATAGAGGAGGGCGTTTCCCGTAAGCTGGCATTGTCGCTTTTTCCGGCTTAGCCATGACAACGCTTGCGATTGTGGAAGCCTTTGCTCACTTGCCTGACCCT
>RFIF01000419.1 GCA_003695655.1 Cyanobacteria bacterium J069 | reverse complement strand
TTGCAGGATGGCGCTGTCGGGAATTTTCTCCAACTTGGAATACATCAGCAGCGGGTCTTCGGCTAGCGCCACGTAGTTGTTCAGCGATTTCGACATTTTTTGGACGCCGTCCGTCCCCGGCAAAATCGGCATCAGCAGCCCAAACTGCGGCCGCTGCCCAAAGTGCCGCTGCAAATCACGCCCTACTGCCAGATTAAATTTCTGATCCGTGCCGCCCAGCTCCACATCCGCCTCCAGCGCCACCGAGTCATACCCCTGCATCAGCGGATAGAGAAACTCATGCAGATAAATCGGCGTCTCTTTTTCATAGCGCTCGGCAAAGCCTTCTTTCGCCAGCATTTGCCCGACCGTCATCGTGCCCAGCAGCTCCAGAATTTTGGCCAAGTCCAGTCTGGATAGCCACTCCGAGTTATAACGGATTTCCAGCCGTCCGGGTGTGTCAAAGTCCAAAATCGGGCGGAGTTGATCAATATAGGTCTGGGCGTTTTTGGCGACTTCTTCCTCGGTTAGCTGCTTGCGCACGTCCGACTTGCCCGTAGGGTCGCCGATGCGGGCAGTGAAGTCGCCGATTAGCAAAATGGCGGTGTGTCCGGCATCTTGAAAGGCGCGCAGCTTGCGATAGACGGTGCTGTGCCCCAGGTGAATGTCGGTGCCGGTGGGGTCGATGCCGAACTTAATGCGCAGGGGGCGATCGCTCTCGGCCAGCCGCCGCGCCAGGTTCTCATCGGCGTTCTGCGAATTCCGCTGATCGGGAAAAATCTCACTGATGCCCCGATACAGCCATTGAAAAGAGGGATCAGTCGATAAATCAGCCATAGCGATAAATAAACAGTTCGATAATTTCTAAAGTTTCAGCAGTTTCAGCGTTTTATCCAGTCCCCAGTCCCATCGCCCACACAATCACTCGCAGAGCGCGATATCCGCAGCGTTTGCTTCAATACTGGCCCCAATCTCTGCTTTATAAAGCGTTTGTCTTGAGAAAATCGCTCGATACTCGAAAATTATGTAATCTTCAGCCATACTTACTTAAAGTTGTACAAGAACAGCGAATTTCTGAGGTCACAATCGCGATGACGAGTTGGCTAATCGTCCGCTATCGTAATTAGTTACCTGAGTTACCTGCTTTAGCCCCCGACTGATAGCCGAATGCTCTCCCGAATGCTCATCGGAGCAGCGCCGCTCCTGGAATCATCCATCAAAACCAAGGTCTCAATTCTTTCACGACTCGTCTCGCTTCGCCACCGCCCTACCGTTTCGTCCCTTGGAATATTCAGAATACCTGGTTTCCGATTGTTTGCCGCTCTGCGGTTTGCCACGCCATCGCCTCCGCTCTCAATTTTCTGACTGAACCCTCAAGCCTTTCCTGCCGTGTCGTCTAACACCGCCCGCCAAAAGAAGCCCCAAAAGAAAGCACCTGCCAAATCGCGTGCCGCCAAGTCTGCCAACTCTCCCCGAGTCGAGAGCTATGTTCAGACCAGTGACCTATCTCCAGCCTTCAAGTTTGTGCAGGCGGTCGGCAAAGTGACTGCCGGAACCCTCCTGGGTACGACCATGCTGACGAGTTCCATCATCGCTGGCGGGCTGGTCGGACTGGCTATTAGCTTTCGTAATTTGCCCGATGTACGGGTGCTGCGCAACTATATTCCCGCTGAAACGAGCTACGTCTATGACGTCAAAGGCATTCTGCTGGATAGCGTGCATGATGAGTTCAACCGGGAAGTGGTGGAACTGGATGAGGTGTCGCCCCACCTGAAGCGGGCGGTGCTGGCGATCGAAGACAGCTACTTTTATCAGCACCACGGCATCAACCCTACCAGCGTTGGACGAGCCGTGCTAAGCAACCTGGAAGAGGGGCGCACGGTGGAAGGTGGCTCTACGGTGACGATGCAGCTAATTAAAAACCTGTTTTTGACCCCAGAGCGATCGCTCAGCCGCAAAATCGCCGAAGCCGTGCTGGCGCTGCGATTAGAGCAAATCTTCACCAAGCCCCAAATCCTAGAAATGTACCTCAACCAGGTCTATTGGGGACACAACAACTACGGCGCGCAAACTGCTGCCCAGAGCTATTTCCGCAAACCCGTCTCGCAGCTCAATCTGGCGGAAGCTGCCATGATGGCGGGTCTGATCCAGGCTCCCGAAGAATACAGCCCGTTTGTAGACTATCAGCTAGCCAAACGCCGCCAGGCCGTGGTGCTGGGTCGAATGCTAGAGCTGAAGTGGATCACGCCCGAAGAGGCGGCGGCCGCCAAGCAGCAGCCCCTGACGCTGGGCGATATCACGTCGTTTACCACCAGTCGATCGCCCTACATTACCGAAGCCGTCGAACAAGAGCTTCAGGCTCGCTTTGGTCGCGATGCCGTGCTAAAGGGCGGGATGCGCGTGCAGACCACCATCGACCTCAACATGCAGAACATGGCTGAGCAAGTGGTGCGTGAAGGACATCGCAATCTCCGCCGTCAGGGCGTCCGAGCGGATCAAATGGCCCTGGTTGCGGTCGATCCGCGCACCCATTTCGTCAAGGCGATGGTGGGCGGCGTGGATTATCAAACCAGCCAATACAACCGGGCGATTCAGGCGCTACGCCAGCCGGGGTCTGCGTTCAAGCCATTTGTCTATTACGCTGCCCTGGCCTCTGGGAAATATACGCCTGATTCCATCGTGCAGGATACGCC
>RFIF01000418.1 GCA_003695655.1 Cyanobacteria bacterium J069 | reverse complement strand
TGGGGCAGACGGCAGCGGCGGCGGTTCTGGGCGCATGTCAAGCTGTCCCTCGCGTAAATCTGGCAAGACTGGGGTATCGAAACCTTGGGCGATCGCCGAGCTAGCCGCAATACTGCTGCCGATCGCCCCCCAGCCTATTCCTAGCAACCACTTGCCAAGACCCCGCATAGGACACTTCCCTGGGGTTAAACTCCAGCTCTAAAAGTTGACAGCATCCTACCATTTAGGGGTTGGGGGTGAGGGAATTAAAAAAGCGATCGCCCGGCAGCAGAACTACTGGGCGATCGCTTGATGAAAATCATGAACGAAAATCGTTAACCAGAAACCACCCGATTAGACCTGGCTCAACTAGACCCAGCTCAATTGGCTTAAGCTCAATGGTTTAGATGGCCTACTGGCTGCTTCGGGTTTCCGTTTAATAGGTTTCTACGTGCCAACGTTCTTTGATTGAGCGCTGATATTCTTTCCAGGTGACGCCTTCTTTAGCAGCAGCTTCAGACATGGCGGCGTCAATACCGTCTTCCATCCCTTTCAAACCGCAGATATACACATGCGTTTTCTCGTCCTTGACCATCGACCAAAGTTCGTCCGCATGTTCCGCCACGCGATCCTGGATATACATCCGGCCGCCCTTGGGGTTCTGCTGTTCGCGACTGATGGCGTAAGTCAGGCGGAAGTTCTCCGGATACTTGGCTTGAATTTCTTCCAGCTCTTCCTTGTAAAGGATGTTTGGCGTGACGGGGATTCCGAAGATCAGCCAGGCCAAGCCCTTGAACTGATAGTCTGGATTTGCCGCCCGCTCGTTGTCCTTAAACATCCGCCACAGGAAGGCGCGGAACGGCGCAATTCCTGTACCCGTCGCCATCATCACAATCCGGGCATCGGGATCATCAGGCAGCAGCATTTCCTTGCCCACTGGGCCCGTAATTTTAACATCTGCTCCTGGCTCCAGGTTGCACAGGTAAGTTGAGCAGGTGCCATAGACCATCTCGCCACTTTCGGGATGCTTATACTCCAACTGGCGAACACAGAGCGAAACGGTCTTGTCGTCCATCTTGTCGCCATGGCGAGTTGAGGCGATGGAATATAGCCGCAGTTTGTGAGGCTTGCCTTTGTCGTCTGTACCTTCGGGAATGATGCCGATGCTCTGCCCTTCTAAATAGTGCAGATTGCCACCCGACAGGTCAAACGTAATGTGATTCACCGTCCCAATGCCGCCTTCGCCAACGAGTTTCTCATTCGAGACGCACTTGCCGACAAACGGGGCATTCGGGCGATAAAGATTAACCGGAATCGTAGACTTTTCCTTTTCTTTAGCCTGGGTCATGGGTTGTTTCCCTTCCGCTTTAGGAGTTGGCGACTCGGCCACAGCAGCAGTGTCGGCTGCGGCGGGAGGGGCTTCAGGGGCGGGAGCAGCCTTACCATTGACTTCGCCATCAGCAGACAGAGGGCGAATGCTAAGAATCTTGCCCCCCAAGCGAGTAATCCGCTGCATTTCCTGATTCATCCGCGAGTAGGGCACCGTGATGAACACACTGCCACTCCGACGAATTGGAAAATCCTGTTTGTCAGTTTCTTGGTTTTGGCGTAAGCCTTCCACCTCGTAGAGGAAAAGGCGACTCCCGGATGGTGAGTTGGCAGCGCCACCTGCTGCGCTAGGGTTATACATCGTTATGTCAATGCTCTCTGAACCAACAATGGATAAGGAACGTTGAGAGCGAGCCTCGATGAGCAATGACGACCTGGTCTTGGCGTCCAGGGGTGATCAATTCAAATCATCTGCGAACCCGCTTCCCAGGCGATTCCCATTTTGCTATATAGCGTAGCATTGCAGGGGTTGCCTCGCTCACTTGAAGCCCCAGACAGGAATAGGCCCTGTCCGATCTGCTCCCACCATAGTCGAGCCGCCCAGATCCAGATTGTTAGCCCCGTTTCAATTTCACAGCAATTTCATATTCCCAGGTGTCCCCATTCCCCTTAGCATAGAGTTAGGAACTTGGGCACAACCCGCTTACCTTGTAGGTTGTGGGGCTTCTCTGGTAGGATTTCTAGTAACACTAGTAGTAAATACTTAGTTTGCGCTTGAAGTCCTGGCTTTTGGCTGAGGGCGTCTTCTGGGTCTAGCAGACATCCTTGAAATATCGGATGAGCAAATGCCGGATGATGGTTGGATGAGCATCGGATTAAGCACCGGATGAGCGACAGTGGCGATCGCGCTGAGGGTGCTGCTTGTGCTTGCCTCCAGGTCGCCGTTCCCGCCAGGTGAGGCGTGGCGCTTGGAGAGAGTTGGGATTTGTTGCTGGGGGGAAGGCTCTGCCTGGAGCGTGAAACTGGGCTTGTGAGCGCAAGAGTTGTGGACAGTTAGAGGATAGTTGTTTAGAGGAAAACTATGACCAGTCAGCCAGACCGTGTAGTTTTAATTGGCGTTGCCGGTGATTCCGGGTGCGGCAAATCGACGTTTCTGCGCCGCTTGGCAGATTTGTTCGGCGAAGAGATGATGACCGTCATCTGCTTAGACGACTATCACAGTCTGGATCGTAAGCAGCGCAAAGAAGTGGGCGTGACGGCACTCAATCCAAAGGCCAACAACTTCGACCTGATGTATGAGCAAATTAAGGCTCTGAAAGAAGGGAAGTCGATTGAGAAACCGATTTATAACCACGAAACGGGGATGATTGACCCACCAGAAACGGTTCATCCCAACCATATTGTGGTGATTGAGGGACTGCACCCGATGCATGATGAGCGCGTGCGATCGCTCCTCGATTTCAGCGTCTATCTTGATATTGACGACGAAGTGAAGATTGCCTGGAAAATTCAGCGCGACATGGCGGAGCGCGGTCACACTTACGAGGACGTGCTAGCTGCCATCAACTCCCGCCGTCCTGACTTTGAAGCCTACATCGACCCCCAAAAGCAGCACGCGGATGTAGTGATCCAAATCCTCCCCACTAAGCTCATCCCCAACGACACCGAGCGGAAGGTGCTGCGGGTGCGCCTGATGCAGAAAGAAGGCATTGCCAGCTTTGAGCCGGCCTTCTTATTTGATGAGGGTTCGACGATTGACTGGATTCCTTGCGGCCGCAAGCTGACCTGTTCCTATCCTGGCATTCGCCTGTTCTATGGCCCTGATACCTATTACGGCAATCCGGTGTCGGTGCTAGAGGTGGATGGCCAGTTCGATCGCCTGGATGAGGTGATCTATATTGAAAGCCACTTGAGCAACCTGTCTACCAAATACTATGGCGAGCTGACTGAGCTGCTGCTGAAGCACCGCGAGTATCCGGGTTCTGCTAACGGCAGTGGCCTGTTCCAGGTGCTGGTGGGGCTGAAGATGCGCTCTGCCTATGAGCGGCTGACCTCGCCCGACGCGCTGCTGGCCGCCAAGGCTGGCTCGAACTAAGCAGCGGTCAATCTGGTTTGACTTTCATTTTGTTGAACTTATATTGGCGTTCCTGGGCTAGATCTGGGAACGCTGATTTTTTGGTTTTTTTGGCATTTTTTTGGCATTTATTGAAACGCACTATGAATCTGGCAGAAACGCTGTGGCAAGACAATCAGGATTTGGCGATCGCCTGCCTGGAACACCCCTTTGTTCAGGGCATTGGCGACGGCTCCCTCGACAAGTCCAAATTCAGCAAATACGTCGGGCAGGACGCTTTCTTTCTCGAAGCCTTTGCCCGCGCCTACAGCATTGCTGCCGCCAAAGCGCCTGACTGGAGAGGGTTTCAGG
>RFIF01000417.1 GCA_003695655.1 Cyanobacteria bacterium J069 | reverse complement strand
GCCAGTTCCTTGCCGCCCTGCACCGTTTCCATCAGCGCCGACAGCCCCGGCCCAAACCCCTGCACGCCCCAGCGCAGCCCGCCCACCAGCAGCCCGCCCAAAATCGGGATCAGCGCCAGCGTCCAATGTCCCCACACCGAGAGGATTCCAGACACCCGCCCCAGCATCAACTGGTTAACCAGGTGAATCAAATAGCGAAAGGTGACTACGCCCAGCCCCGCGCCCGTACCAATTAGCAGCGCCAGCCCCAGCAGCGTGGCATCCGGCGTTGGCTGGAGGCGCGTGAGGACGGTGCTCAGACGCATCGCTGGCTTTGCTAAGACCGCTGCATCGACAGTATTGGCATCAGCGGCATTGGGCGGCGTAGTGTTAGGCGAAACTGGCCCCACGGCTTGGGAAGTAGAGGGCATGGCGGCTGGCACCAGGAAAAAGGGCGGAGATGAGGCAGGATCTATCTACTATTCTGTGGGATTCTGCGCCAGAAGCGATCGCCCCGCATCCCCAATTTGCCAACCCTTTCAGCATTTCTCAAAACGGGTACCCGCCCACACATTCCACCCCATCCGAATCTCTCGTCAGGACTTACGCAGTTGCCACGAATTTTATGGATTGTTGGGTAATTTTCTGCGAACTGCGCCCGCAAAAAATTACCCAACTGCGTCAGTCATCCAGGAATGGACTGGGGGTCCGTGGCTTGAACCTGCGCCCGGAGCACCGCATGAGTGGCTGCATCAGCCGCAAACAAATGCTCCACTCGTAGCGATGCCAGCGTAATGTCTTGCGGGGTGCCAAAAGTGGTGAACATGCTGAAAAACGCCAGTTCGCCATGCTTTGTGGCGTAGCGGGTCGTCAGCACAGGAGCCGTGGGGTGGGTTCCGCTGGGCGGCAGGCTGCCCAGGCGACGGTGCAGCATTGCAGCAAATGCATCTACTTTGGGCATCAGTGTGGGCTGCACAGCGGCTTCGTGGCGCAGGTGTGCCAGCAGGGCAGGGCCGACTTCATGCAGGTTGACGATGGGTTTGGCCAAACCTTCTGGATGGGTGAGAAGATCCAGCAGATTGATTGGGGAGGTGTGGTGCAGATCCGCCATTTCCGGCATCAGCGTGGCGGCCAGCCACTGTCCCCCTTGATTGAGACGCAGTAAGTTCCAATGCTCGTCGAGGATGAGGGCGGGCATGGGGTCATGTGCCCAAAGCAACTGCTGGAGCGCGACATTGATCTGCGCCAGGGCGGGGTCTTCTAGCTGCGTGCTGCTGTAAACCGGCGCATAGCCCGCCAGCAGCATCGCCTGATTGCGCACCACCAGCGGTGCATCCAGCTCTTGTAGCCATGCTATGAGCAGATCGCGGCTGGGCTTGGCGCGGCCACTTTCCACAAAGCTAATGTGCCGCTGAGACACGCCCAGGCGCAGCGATAGCTCCAGTTGACTGAGCCGTTGAACTTTACGGATTTGGCGTAAGGTATCGAGTAAGGTAATACTTTGCTTATCTATCATTATCTATCACAAGTATGAATCTTACGAGTATAAACCAGGGGCGATCGCCCATATAACCATTTTTATTATCTCTAAGGTAATTGCATTGATAACGTTGCCGCTCAATACTGAACGTGTCGTTCTTCAAGAGGTTTATCGATGCAGCGCAGTTTAATTATTTCTACCCTCCTCCCGTTTACCGCACTCAGCGCGATCGCCCTCTGGCAGCATGGCTATTGGGGTATTCTGGCACCACACTTTCAGAGCTTTGGGGCAGGTCAGGTTTTTGCAGATTTAGTAATTGCCCTGACCCTTGTAATGACTTGGATGTGGCAGGACGCTAAAGCAACTGGGCGCAATCCCTGGCCGTGGATTGCCACCACACTGGTCGCAGGCTCCTTTGGCCCCTTATTGTATTTGCTGACCCGCAAATCGCCAGAACCGGGGGCAAATCCGGGCGCGGTGAGGGTGCCTGCTGCTGAGAACTTGGGACAATCTTAAGATTTGCGAATTGCCAGTGCGATCGCCCTGGCTCAGATCAGCCTTGCCAAGGGCGATCGCCTTCAAAATAAGAGACGTAAAGTTTCTACGACAACATCAGGCTGGCACCCCGCTTTTGCCCTAAATTGGCCCAGTAGCCGCTGAGCCGCATTCCGTCTAAGCCGGCTGCACAGCGTTGAGTTTTGCAGCAGTTTAGGCATCCACCCCACCCACACCGATCTCGGCTCGCCCCTCATTGCAAACGTGAACTAGTCATGTTGCAATCACCTTGCAATCACCTTGCAATCACCTTGCAATCACCTTGCAATCACCTCGCCAATCATGACGCTGCTAACCAAAAACGACCCTCTGGAGGAAACATGGATCTTTCGACCTGGCTGATTGTTGGACTGGTGGCTGGGATACTTTCCAGCTTCGTTGCTGGCGGCATTGGCTACGGGCTGCTCGGCGACATTATTGTAGGCATTATTGGCTCCTTTGTCGGAAGCTGGCTGTTTGCCCAGTTGGGGCTGGCTTCCCCGTTTCCAGGGCTGGCAGGCGTCATCTTCGTTGCTTTTGTCGGTGCCGTCGTGCTGCTCTTTGCACTACGTTTGATTCGTCGCGGGCGGGCGGTTTAGGAGCGCGACTAGACAAGCCAGCAGGAATGAGGACTGACCTCGAAACTGTAGCGTTCCTGATCACGTCTTGGACTGACGCCGTTGGCGGAGGGATCTGGGGCTGCACCGAAACCCACCCTCTAAAAAGCCAGCTTCAACTCAAGCCAGATTCAACTGCATCAGTCCTGGCTGTTTTGAAAGCGGCAGAGGATAGAGGAGGCATTCATTCTCCCAATTTGCTCCCACTTTGCGCCCAATTTGTATGATTTGCTCTCGTCGAACCGGGTTTGGAATGGCAAGATCGTAGGGCAGGATGGATTGTGGAACGCTACGGTGGAATGCTATGCCAGATCAACGCCGCTCGATCGCCCAGCACTTTCACGATCGCACCAAATATGACCCCACCACGCTGGCCAGCAAGGCACAGCAGCTCGACTGGCGCAACCAGCCAATTCCTTTTAAGGAATATAAAATTGGCACAGTCTATGACCTGAAGCCCCACCTCAACGCAGAGCCAGCCCTTGACAACAGCGACAAGCAGTGGCAACGCATCGCCCGCTTCCTGTTTTGCAGCTACGGGCTGACGACGAAGATGATGATGATGAACGGCGAAGCGGTCTACCTGCGAGCGGCTCCGTCGGCGGGCGGGCTATATCCGGCAGAGGTGTATCTGATTTCGCGGGGCACGCCCCAGCTTCCGGCGGGGCTACATCACTATCAGCCGCAGACTAATTCGCTGCTGCACTTTTGGGAAACGGAGGCGTGGAAACGGCTCCAGGAAGCCTGTTTCTGGCATCCGGCGCTGGACGCGACGCAGATAGCGCTAGTCGTGACCACTGTGTTTGGGCGATCGGCCTGGCGCTATCAAGACCGGGCCTATCGCCGGATTTTCCTGGATTCGGGACATTTGCTGGGCAATATCGAGCTGGCGGCCGCAATTAACGACTATCGCCCACACCTGATCGGCGGTTTTTGCGATCAGGCGGTGAATCAACTTATGTATCTGGATGCGGCGCAGGAAGGGGCGATCGCCGTCATTCCCCTAGCCGACCTGTGGGACATCGACCAAAACCTGCCGCCCACCTCCACCGCGCTGCCCTCCGCCATCCAGACAGACTATCCCGACCTTGCCGACGGCAAACTGCTGAGCTATATGCACCAGGCGACGCAGATCAGCAGCAACCCCGCGCCCGATCACCTGCCCGCCGATCGCGCCGACCGCGATACTGATCAATACAACTTTCCGTTTTGCCTGAAGGTGTCGATGGAAAGCAGGGCGATCGCCTGGGGCGACCATCTGGCCGAGCTGGAAAAAACCATGCTCAAGCGCCGATCGACCCGCGCCTACAGCGGCGCCGATCTTGCCCTGGACGAACTGCGCCTGCTGCTCGACTTTACCTATCAGCCTGCCCACTATCTAGATCAGGGACTCGACCGATCGCCCGACTATTTCGACCTCAGCCTGATCGAAACCTTCATCGCCATTTCCGGCGTGGAGGGGCTGGAGGAAGGCTGCTATTACTACGCGCCCAAGGCACAGGAACTCCGCCAGATCCGCTTTAAGAACTTTCGGCGGGAGTTGCACACCCTCTGCCTGGGACAAGACCTGGGGCGCGACGCGGCAGCGGTGCTGTTTCACACGGCGGATTTGCAGCGGGCGGTGGCGCAATATGGCGATCGCGCCTATCGCTATCTGCACATGGACGCGGGCCACGTGGGGCAGCGGCTGAATTTGGCGGCGGTGCGGCTGGGGCTGGGCGTCAGCGGCGTGGGCGGCTTTTTTGATGACCAGGTGAATGAGGTGCTGGGCATTCCGCCGGATGAGGCAGTGCTATATATCACGACGCTGGGCCGCAGCCGGGCGAGCGAGTAGGGCCTAATAGCGGCGATCGCCCTTGTCAATCACTCGCGAACTACCGCACATTCGGCTGGGGCGTAGGGTCGCCCTGAAACACCGGACGGTTTGCCAAACGCAGATTCACCACTGCATGAGTAATCGCGTAGCTGCCCAGGAACGCTCCCAGGCTGGACACCACAACTTGAGCCGCCAGCGACTCTACTGGAAACGCCTGGTTGTAGGCGATGCCTGCCGCCACGCCGCCCGCCAGTCCGATGAGCTGCGTCGTGACCAGAAAGCGAGGCGGAAACGGGGGAACAGGCGGAAATCGCCGCAGCAGCAGACGAATCAGTTCAGAGATGGGCACCGTGCCACACCAGCCAGCCAGCGCGATCGCCCCAATCACAAGTGCATTCATAGAGCTTCTCCTTTGCAGGGTTGATATCTCTCGATTGTGGCGATCGCCCCCGGCTCTGGCAGTACCCAGCTTGAGGAATCTTTGGGGAATCTTTGAGCAGCTTTGAGCAGCTTTGAGCAGCAATATAGCGGTGGACAAAATGATTTAGGACAAGCATCAAACTGAAAAGCTTGATGCAGTAAAGTCTTCAGACCTGACCCCTAGGGCGTGTTTTAAAACCCTTTGATCCCCCCTAGCCCCCCTTAAAAAAGGGAGGAACCGAGCCGAACCACTCCGGAAGTCCCCCTTTTTAAGGGGGATTTAGGGGGATCGACTCAAAGCAATCAACGACCTAGAAAGTTTTAAAACACTGCCTAACCCCTAACTGTAATGACAAATCAAATTAGCATACGTGTAGAAGCATGAATCCT
>RFIF01000416.1 GCA_003695655.1 Cyanobacteria bacterium J069 | reverse complement strand
GGTGGATAAGAAGGTGTAAGCATCGAGAAACCGAGGGTCGCGGCGAAGCACCACGTCGAAGTATTCCGGGCTGAGAGCATAGTCAGTGCGCGATCGCACGGGTTCGTCTCCGAAATATTGCAAAAAATTCAGAAACGTCCAGTCGGCAATTAGATTGTCAAACCCGAAGGATGGCGCGTTCTCTAATAAATCTAGCCGCACGCGCTCTGCCGCCAAATCACGCTGGATGTCTGCGGTGGTTGCCGTTTCGCTGCGCGTTCGGAGTTGCTGGAGCTGAGGGACTTGGAGCAGGGCGATCGCCCCCAAACACCCCGCCACGCCCAGCGCCGCCCCGGCTAGCTTTCTCCATTCCCGCGATGCCACCGCTTGGGCACTGTCTTGCAACGGCTGCGTAGTTTCATCCATCATTCGTTCCTCATCCTTCATCCCGCCACCGTGATCCTTCCCACCACAAACCTGGGAACGATAGACGCATCCACATCTAGTCTTCATATTATTGAAGAATCGCGATCGCTATGTTGGCAAAACCACAGCTTCAGCGCACGTTTGTTCTCGTTTCGGGTCTTTGTTTCGCTGGATCGATGGTGATGGGGCTGGTGCCGCTGTATGTGGGGCAAAGCCAGAACTCGTCGGGAGTGCCCGCAGCCCTGGTGTCTCCACCCTCTGAGCAAGATATTCTGCGTGAAGAAGAGAAGGGATTCTCTCTCGTGTTGCAGCGGGAACCGGAGAACCAAACTGCTCTGGAAGGCCTGGCCAATGCCCGGATAAAACTGAAAGACTATGCCGGGGCGATCGCCCCTCTCGAAAAACTGGCGTCTCTATATCCTGATCAAGAAGACTACCAAACACTTCTGAAAGAAGCAAAGCAACAGTCCCAATAAATGTGTTAACAAGACCTGGGGCAACTAATTAAGGTTGCAGCTAGAATTCAAACGAGTAGGACAGGCCAGCTATGAATCCAGAGGGATATTGAGAGAAGAATTATGATGCGAGTAGATATTGGCTGTGGCGATTCAAAACCAGAAGGATTTATTGGAATTGATATTTGCCCAGGCCCTTGTGTAGACATCGTTGCCGATATTAGCAAATCCTTTCCGCTGGAAGATAGCTCAGTGGACGAACTACGGGCCTACGATGTGATTGAGCACTTGCCCGATCGCCTCAACACCATGAATGAAATCTGGAGAGTTTGTAAGCCGGGCGCAAGAGTCGATCTCTTTGTTCCTTCGACCGATGGCAGGGGAGCGTTTCAAGATCCAACCCATGTCAGCTTCTGGAATATCAACTCCTTCTTATACTTCTGTGTTGACTTTCCGCCCTATTTTAATTTGTGTCAGAAATACGGATTCAAAGGTGCTTTTAAGCTCCTTGCTCTAGATAATGTCGATTCGGGCGCAGGCATTATTCACGTCAAGGCAGATCTGGAAGTTATTAAGCCAATTCCTGACACCAAAGCCTCCGTTCCTAGCTCTGAAATTAGCGCTATCTCCGAAGAAAAATCAGCCCAACTAGCGTTTGGTGAATCACGGGTTTTTCAGTCTTCTTCAGGTGATAAGACAGAAAACTTAGCTAGCGCCGAATCCAGCGAAACCTCATGGTTTTTTGAGTTGCTCCAGGATTTAGGGATAGGTTCTGTGGATCGGCTTGCTCTCCAACTAGAGAAGTACCGTCAGGATCGGCTTACGTTTCATGAAAAGCAGCAGCTTTTAGAGCTACGCCGCACGTTTGCAGAACATCTCCTCAACAGTTCATCCGATTCACTCTTCAACCTGTACCAAAGCGTTGTGGGCAAGACCCATGCTCAACTGGTTTGGAGCGGGCTGCGGATGGAGCCACTGTCTCAAGCTGATCAGGAATTTCTCAGCCAATATCTGCCGAATTCAGAGAATGACCAGGCAAACCCAACAAGGCTGCCCCAAATTCTATTGGCTGAGATGGTCTACTACCAGCCTCATCAGATTAATAGAAAAGTTGAGCTATCCGAAATCCCCAACTTTTTAGTGTGGGACTATTTATCTTACCTGATCAGCTTCCCTGGCTTATTTATGAATGTAGGGGATGCTGATAAATATTATCATCACTATCAAAGCTGGACTGATTATCTTCACGAGAAGATCTTTAAGTTTCAAGAGTCTCCTTTTTGGCGAGATATTGCAGCTTGCTTCTTGAATAGTTCAAACTTAATGCCCCTTTATTTTAATGAATTTAATCTTCGGTCGATCTATCAAAAACGATGTGATATTTTTGAATACTGTTTGAAACAAAACGGAGCGGAACTAGAGTATGAATTTCCAGAGCGTAGTTTTCATCGAAAAAAAATCCGGCTGGGTATTTTAGCAGCCCACTTTAGCCCTAGCGCCGAAACTCATGCATCGCTGGCTTTATATGAGCACCTCAGCAGAGATTTTGAAGTCATTCTCTATTCGTTAAACCAGAGCCATGATCCATTGGAAGCATACTGCAAAAGTAGTGCCAATGGCTTTCGCCTCTTGACTTCAGATCTGGACTCTCAGGTGGCTACGATTCGAGCAGATGACTTGGATATTCTGTTTATTGGCACTAATATTACGGCAGTTGCTAATCCGATCAGCCTGATCGCAATTCACCGCTTGGCGAGGATTCAGGTGACGAGTGTGGCCTCAGTTGTAACGACTGGGTTCCGCTCAATTGATTACTACCTCTCTGGTCGTTTGACTGATATAGAAGAGGGTGCTCAGGCGCATTACTCAGAACACCTGGTTCACTTAGAAGGGGCGGCCCAATGCTTTAGCTACCCGTTTCCTGTGCCTGTGGCTCAGGTCAGCCCATCGCGCGCAGATTTGGGCATTCCAGAGGATGCTCTAGTTTTGATATCCGCAGCTAATTTGTATAAATTGGTGCCAGAGCTTCTGCATAGTTGGGCGCAGATTATTGCGGCGGTTCCCAATTCTGTCCTGGTGATGTTTCCGTTTGGGCCTAATTGGTCAACTTGGTATCCGAAGGCGATTTTCTCATCTTCTGTGGAGCAGATCTTTGAGCAGTATGGAGTTTCTCGCGATCGCCTTGTGATTGCCGACCCACAGCCAACGCCCGATCGGGAGGGACTGAAGGAATATCTAAAGTTAGGGGATGTTTACTTAGATTCCTACCCATTTGCTGGAACCACCTCTTTGGTCGATCCGCTAGATGTGGGGCTACCCGTAGTGACCCGGCGAGGCTCTTGCTTCCGTTCGGCGATGGGAGCCGCCATTGTGGAATCGATTGGGCTGCCTGAGCTGGTAAGTCGCAGTGAGCTGGAATATCGTCAACTGGCGATCGCGCTCTCGACCGACACGAGCCGTCGTGAAACCTTACGAAATCAGATTCAGCAGATCATGAGCCAGTCTCCGCCTGTGCTCAACAGTCGGCTTTATGCTGACCAAATTGAAGCGACCTTTAAGCAGCTCTTTCAAACCTATCAGCAGCGGCAGCTTACCCAGAGCCTGCACTTGCGCGATCGCAACCTGATTGCCCTGCCCGACTGGCAGCAACCGGAAGACGTGCTGTTTGCGGAACTGGCGGACTTGCTGCGAACTGTCATTACCTCATCTGCTGGGCAGGACACCACCCTGCTAGTAGACATCGGGCATCTAGACGCGCAGGAAGCAGACTTTGCGCTCTCTAGCGTGACGCTGCACCTCATGGAAGAGGAAGAACTGGAGTTGGGTGACGACGCGCCAGAAATTGCCCTCTTGCCGACGCTGCCAGCCGACCAATGGGAGCTGCTGCGCCCACGTTTGGCGGCGCGGATAGACTTGCCCCACAGCAACACTGCGGCGATCGCCCGTGCAGGTCTTGATCATCTGCCCACGCTGTCGGTTGGCTAGCCATGAATCATCCGGCTCTGGACTTGATTTTTCAGGGCGATTATGACGGGGCGATCGCCCATTGCGAGGCGGCTATCCAAACCCGCACGGACCCGCAGAACACCCAACTTTTGGGTTTGGCGCTGCTGCTGCAAGGTCGGGAAGAAGCGGCCCAAGCAACCTGGCTGATTCCTCTGGCGGAAGCTGAGCCAGAAGCACTGGAAGCCTACTTGAGCGGACTGGTAGACCTGTTCGCGCAAACGTTAAACCATTGCCTGGAAGCCAGTCAGTTTTTTGCAGCAGAGCGGATCGCCCGACAACTCCTAGAACTCGACGTAGAGCAAGCCTCCTCTCACTACGGGCTAGGGCTGGCACTGGCGCAACTGGGCGATCTGGACGCCGCGCTGGCCAGTTGGCAGGAGGCGATCGCACTTCAGCCCACTTTCACCGATGCTTGGGTGCAGCAAGCCACAACCTACCAAAAGCTAGAACAGTTTGTTGAAGCAGGCGAGTGCTACGCAGCTTGGGCCACCCAGCAGCCACAAAATGCCGATGCCTGGGCGGGCCTGGGACTGTGCCAAGGCAAGCTAGGCGATTGGGATGCAGCGGTGCAATCTTGGCGGCGATCGCTCTCTTGCAAGCCCGACTCCTCGCCCGTTCTCGCAGACCTGAGCTACGGACTGCTGCAACTGGGTCAGGTCGAGGAGGCACTGACGCTTTTGCAGCAGGCGTTCTGGCAAACCTCGGATTTTGCCGAAACCTATTGTCACTGGGATTCAACATCGCCCAGAAACCCTGCCGTGTCCGCCAATGCCGCTTTTCTGACAGCGCTGAAATCGGCATCGAGCCAGATCGCACCCGCCCTGCATCAAGTGGGCAAGTTGCTGGCCCAAAATGGACAGGTTGACAGAGCGATCGCCCTCTATCAACAATCCCTCGCGGCAGCACCGTCGAACCTCTCAGCCGTTTTGGATCTGGGCAGTGCGCTGGTGCAAACGGGGCAGGGGCAGGCGGCGATCGCCCTTTACCAATCTGCGTTGACCCAAGCCCCCGACTCTGCGGAGCTATGGCTAGAGCTGGGTCGGGCGCTGTGGAAACAGAGAAATTTGGAGGCGGCGATCGCCGCTGCACACCGCGCGCTAGAGATAAATCCTCGCTTAGCAGAAGCGTATCGCCTGCTAGGGTTGGCGCACTTGGCAACCGGAGAAGGGGCGATCGCCGCCGACCACTGGCGCACTCTGCTACACCAGCAGCCCAAAGCCGTCGATGGCTGGTGCAACCTGGCGGCCGCGCTGACCCAAACCGAAGAACCTGCCGAAGCCCTGCACTGCCTGCAAACCGCTCTGCGGCTCAATAGCAACCTAGCCCCTCAAGTTGCTCAACTGTTGACCCATTTGCAACCACTATTGAACGACAGCCTGATTGCAGAGTTTCAAAAAACGCTGCCCGTTGATGCACCAACGGGCGAAATTTCCAGCACCCGCGATTGGGTTGCGAGGCAGTCTAGCAGAGCTGATTTTGTGCCTGTGCATCCGCCCCAGCAGATGGTGCTGAAACCACCCCGCAGTCTTGATCTAACACCCCACATCAACTTTCGGCTGGGCCTGTTGATGCAGGTTCCCAGCACCTTTGTAGTAACCTTGCCTGGCGGACGCTTTTGGATTGACCCCGACCAAAGCAGTTTGGCGATCTTTAACGTGGCAGGTGAGCTAATGCGGGATCTGTCCGTTGAGTTTCCGCTGCTGACGCCCGGACATCCCGACCTGCTGAGCCGCCAGCACTGGGTCTTTTCGGCAGAAAAGCTGCCGCCTGTGGAGGCGGTTTCGGGAACGGTTGTGGCGCTGGCGGGCTTGTCCAACAATATTTATTTTCACTGGATGCTGGATGTGCTGCCGCGTCTAAAAATCTTGCAGGATAGCGGTCTAGATCTGTGCGGAGTGGATTACTGGCTAGTGAGCGATCGCCATTCCTGGCAGCGAGATTGTCTGCATCACCTCAACATTCCACCCGCAAGAATTCTACCTGTTCAAGATCATTCCCATATTCAGGCAGATCGCTTAATCATCCCATCTTTTCCTGGTGCCGCTGCCTGGCCGCAGACCTGGGTTTGCAATTGGCTGAAGGAATCTTTTCTAGACTCTCAAAATCTGGATTCCACCCTGCCTAAGCGGCTGTATATTTCTCGTCAAAAAGCGCGCGATCGCCGTGTTATCAACGAAGAAGCCGTCATGTCTTTTCTGGAATCACGGGGATTCACCACGATATACCTGGAAACATGCGCGATCGCCGAACAAGCGCAACTTTTTTACAATGCCGATATCGTCGTCTCGCCTCACGGCAGCGGCCTCACCAACCTTGCCTTCTGTCGTCCTGGAACCCAGGTAATTGAGCTGTTTTCGCCCAATTACGTCTATCCCTGCTACTGGTATCTCAGCAATTTAATCGGGCTGGACTATGCCTATCATCTGGGCGATGTGCCCGCTGGAAACTTTTGGCAATCGCTGCTTTATCCGCTCGTCCGCGTTGAGGATATTTTTGTAAACCTGGAATCCCTGCGGCAATTGCTAGATGCAATGATGGCTTGAAGATGAGTGATAGGGTGTGGGAGTAGTGAAGTGACGGGATTACAAATTGCGGCGATTATTCTGGCGGGCGGGCGCAGCACCCGCATGGGGCGCGACAAGGCGCTGATCGAGGTTGACGGCGTGCCGATGCTACAACGAACAGCGGCGATCGCCCAATCCTGTGCCGCTCCCGTGTTCATCGTCACGCCCTGGCCTGATCGCTACGCCGCACTCTTACCAGACTGCAAATTTGTCACGGAAACACCGCTGCCTGAAGAAACGGAAACGCACGGGCCACTGGTTGGTTTTTTACAAGGATTTGAGTTAGTCGCAATAAACGAACCGCCAGAATGGATGCTGCTGCTGGCGTGCGATTTGCCCCGATTGCAGGCGGCGGATGTGCAGCGGTGGGCGGCGCAGTTGGGCGGCGTGGATGCGGAGGCGATCGCTTACCTACCGCGCGATGGGCAGGGCTGGCAGCCGCTGTGTGGCTTTTATCGAGCTAGCAGTTTGCCGCTGCTGCGAGCATTTGTGCAGTCGGGCGGGCGATCGTTTCAGCGGTGGTTGGCGCAGCACATCGTCGCGGAGATTCCAGGAGTCGATTTTGCGACGCTGCTCAACTGCAATACACCGGAGGATTTAGGACAGGTGTGAGCGATCGCAGCTCAGCGCAACGAATGTGACACCAACGTAAAATAGCGTGATAGCTGATAAATGTCGATCAGGCGTCGTCAATCAGACGTCGTCTAAGGATAAAAATGAAGGCGGCACCCAGACTCGAACTGGGGGTGGAGGTTTTGCAGACCTCTGCCTTACCACTTGGCTATGCCGCCCTAACCTAAAATGTGGAGGGCGATCGCCCTTCTCACGAAAATCTAATATATCATCGTGTCGCAAGAGTATCACAATCCCATCTGCGATATTTTTAAACAAACGCCTCCAACAAACGCCTCCAACAAACGCCTCCAACAGCTTAGAACAAACGCGTCTAACAGCTTAGAACAAACGCCTCCAACAGCTTGGAACGACAAATATGCCTTCTTCTCCTGGGTTGCACCTAGTTCAGCTCACCGATACTCATTTGTTTGCCAACGAGCAGGGCGAAATGAAGGGATGGCAGACCGCGCGATCGCTCCAGGCAGTGTTGCAAGCGGTGGCGCAGCTTCAACCCCGCCCTGATTTGCTGCTGCTGACGGGCGACCTATCGCAAGATGAAACCGAGGAATCCTACCGGCTGCTGCTGAGGCTGATTGCGCCGTTGAATATTCCCGCCGTGTGGCTGCCGGGCAACCACGACCAGGCGATCGCCCCGATGGAGCGCGTGCTTTCGGTGTTTCCAGCATCCACTCAAAAGTGCTTGCAGCTTGGCGGCTGGAATTTGGTCTTGCTCGACTCTAGCCAATTTAACCAGGTTTCGGGATGGCTGGCGGACGACAGCCTCGCCTGGCTAGACCAGCAGTTGTGCCAGTTTGCCGACCTGCCGACCCTGGTGGCGCTGCACCACCCGCCGCTGGCGATCGGCTCTGCCTGGATGGATGCGATCGGGCTGCAAAACCGCGAAGCCCTGCTTGCCACGCTCGATCGCCATCCCCAGGTGAAACTTGTCGTGTTTGGGCATATCCATCAAGCGTTTGAGCAAGAGCGTCAGGGCGTGCGCTATTGGGGCACGCCGTCTACCTGCGTGCAGTTTTCGCCAAATGTAGATGAGTTTGCCATTGATTCAGCACAACAGCCTGGATTTCGCCAGATTACGCTATATCTCGATGGCGGATATGACACTCAGGTAGTGCGAGTTGCCGTGGCTGCCAGCAGCGACGCCGTGCCGAGTGGCTAGGCTAGCAGACTGAAGCATTGATGGACTTTTTTGGGTTTTTAGCAATCAGCAATATTCCGTCTGACTCGCTGGGCATAGCCTACTCACTCCGTCCCCCTCAAGCGGTACAATGTATCGTCGGTTGTTCTCTCCAGTCATCTAGATTCATGATTTCCAGCAACGACTTTCGTCCGGGCGTGAGCATTGTTCTCGATGGTTCAGTGTGGCGGGTGGTGGAATTCCTGCATGTCAAGCCCGGTAAAGGCTCGGCATTTGTGCGTACCAAGCTGAAAAACGCGCAGTCGGGCAGCGTGGTAGAGCGCACCTTCCGAGCTGGGGAAACGGTGCCCCAAGCCATTCTGGAAAAGAGTGTGATGCAGCACACCTATAAGGAAGGCGATGACTATGTCTTTATGGACATGGAGAACTATGAGGAAGGGCGGCTGACGGCGGCGCAGATTGGCGATCGCGTGAAATACCTCAAGGAAGGGATGGAAGTGAACGTCGTCCGCTGGGGTGATCAGGTGATGGAAGTTGAACTGCCCAACTCGGTGGTGCTAGAGATTGTGGAAACTGACCCTGGTGTAAAGGGCGACACCGCAACGGGTGGCACCAAACCTGCCATTGTGGAAACGGGTGCTCAAGTAATGGTGCCGCTGTTTATTTCAAAGGGTGAGCGGATTAAGGTTGATACTCGCACCGATACCTATCTGGGGCGCGAAACCTCCTGAGTTTTTGCTGATTGACTTTGGCTCTTTGGCTTTGCTGTGGCCGCTGGTGACGTGGGGCGATAAAACCGTGGAATTAAACTTTGACGAGATTCGTGAGCTGCTGTCTCTGCTAAGCCAGACTGATTTAGCAGAATTTACCCTGAGAAGCAGCGATTTTGAGCTGATTTTGCGGAAACAGCATCAAGGGAGCGATCGCCCTACCCTTGCTGAGTCTATTGATGCTGCTCGGCTGGGGCCGCTGCCTGTGGCGTCGCCGTCCCCGGTTGCCGTCCCACCGCCGGTCACGCCGTCGCCCCCGTCGCCGCTAGCCACCGAAAAGCTGACCGAAGTCACGTCTCCGATTGTGGGCACGTTTTATAGCGCCCCTGCGCCCGATGAGCCGCCCTTTGTTAGCGTGGGCGATCGCATTCGTAATGGGCAGACGGTCTGCATCATTGAAGCGATGAAAATCATGAACGAGATCGAAGCCGAGGTAAGCGGTGAAATCGTCGAAATTCTGGTGAAAAATGGCGACTCTGTAGAATTTGGACAGGTGTTGATGCGTGTAAATCCAAACTAGCCGGTCAATAGCCAGTCTGCACCCTTAACAGCCCTATTGCTAGAGCAGGAGATCGCTTTCGCCATTTTACCGGTTGTCGTTTTGCCAGGTTGCTGAGGGAAAAGCGGCGATCGCCATTTTCTCAGACAAAATTCATTTAGCGCCCGAGCAGCTTTCCTAAGCTAGGTCTGAACCTGAAGACTTTAAAAGCATTTTGGCAGTAGATTGCTACGGTGCTTTTAGAATCGAAGGGGTTTCAAATTGCTGCAAACTGACGCGGATCTAACCTGTCATGAGTGTTGAAGACATTGCTACACTGCTCCATCCGGCGATCGCCGTCCTTTTTGTATTCCCGCTGATTGGCATGGTGGTGTACTTTGCCTGGCAAACGCGCCAGCGCCGCCTCCAGCTCGCTGCTGGAGACAAGAGCAAGATTCCGCCCATCGTCGGCCCCGATCACTTCAAGCTGGGCAAATGGCTGAGCGGATCGGTCGTAGGGCTAACGCTGCTAGGGATGGCGCAGCCGATTTACAAAAAGCTGGTGCTCGACAGCGGCAACTGGTCCGCCAACTCAACCCGGTTTTACATTATCCTTGCGTTCTTTGTCGCCACAACTGCCGCGCTGGTGTTTCTCTATCGTGCGGCCTCGCTCAATCCACAAACGGCCTGGTTTTGGCGGGCGATCTTTGCCACGCTGACCGGGGTGGGGCTATGGATCATCGGCTTCCAAAAGTTTCAGGCGGGCGATGGCAATTTTTACGATCTGGTGTTTCGGCGCGATTTTGAGTGGCAGGTGTCGCATTTTTATTACGGCATGATTGCTGCCATGCTGATGATTTTTTCGCTGGCGATCGCCCCTGACATCTACAGCCGTGACAAGGAAAAGGCGCTGACCTGGCGCAGAGTTCATACGGCTCTTAACACCATTGCCCTGCTGTTTTTCCTGGGGCAGGCGCTCACGGGCCCCCGCGATCTGCTGGAAATTCCCTTGAGCTGGCAAAAGTCTTATATTGAGCAGCTTTATCAGCAAAACTGCCAGACCCAACCCTGTCAGGTGCAGGCAGCGCCAGAACAAGCCGCGCCCTAGGATGGATCTCGCATCCGCTGCGGCTCTCTAGTTTCAAATCTCTAGTTTCAGATCTCTAGTTTCCGACCTCCTGACTCATCTGCGGCTGCGATAGTTTCGAGGCGTGATGCCTGTCATTTGTCGAAACTGTTTACTTAAATGACTGTGGCTATTAAATCCACAGTTTAAGGCAATGTCTACAATCGAATCATCAGTCTGCTTCAGCAGTTGTTTGGCCCGCTCAATACGCTGCTGAAGCAAATATTGATAAGGAGAAACGCCGATTGACTGTTTGAATAAGCGGCTGAAATGAAACTGACTCATCTCTAAAAGGGCTGCTAGATCGGCAAGCTGAATATTTTGATCCAGGCGGTCGTTCAGATAATCTAAAACCTTGCGCAAATGAGGCTGAGGCAAACCGCCTTGATACTCCATGATCTGAGGTTTTGCAGTTGTATATTGCCGGAGTAAATGAACTGCCAAAACATTCGTTAAAGAATCGATATATAGCTTTCCGCCGACATTTTCTTGTTGCAGATCAGCAAATATCAACTGGGCGATCGCCTCAAGTTGTGAATCGCGAGATCGAAAATCAGCAAATAGCTCAATTTGCTCAGAATGATTGTTTAGCGTCTCTCGCGCAACCTGCTGAATAAATCGAGACGCAATCCGAACTTCCAAAAAATCATCGGCCTGTTCCCAGCGGGCAAACAGGGGCACATCCGCAGGCGTAATTGCTATGTCGCCTTTTCCAAATAGCCCGGTGAACGTCTTGCCGCCTTTGATGTGGAGGAGTTGCACAGGGCAGGGAGCCAGCGATAGGCAGATCGTATGCTCATCGGCCAGGTGACAGAGCGCTTCACCCGCTGGCGGTTGGAACTGGCTAACGAGGATATTTTCCCAGCCCAAATCCTGGCTCGACAAAACGGGCAGATGGGCAGCTAGGGACGATTGCAAGTTGGCTGTGTTCATCGAGAACGACTCACTCGACTCTCTCATTCTATTCACTGGAACTCACCGAGGGCGGCTGGAGTGGGTTGAGTGACAAAACAGTTGACTGACATAACTGTAGGACTTACGCAGTTGAATAATTTTTCGCGGGCTGCGCCCGCGAAAAATTATCCAGAATCTATAAAACTCGTTTCAACTGCGTAAGTCCTGAACTGAAAAACTGAAAAAACAACCGACATGGGCGGTTTCTCTCAGTCCAAAACCGATCGCCAAACAAAGCGCAAGATTTTGACAATCCCGCAAGAATCAAATAGCCCCAGAAAGTGTATTTCTCTAACCTGAAGGAGTTGATGAATCAAGGAGGCGCTATGTCCCATCTACTGCACATTGACTCCAGTCCGCGTGGCGAGCGATCGCACTCTCGCCGATTGACCCGAGAATTTGTCGAGGCCTGGAAGCAGGCCTATCCAGAAGATCTCGTGACCTATCGAGATGTCGGTCGGAATCCAGTTCCTCACCTGGACGAACGGTGGATTGCCGCAGCCTATACGCCGCCAGAACAGCATACGCCAGAGCTTCAAGATGCCATTCATGTGAGCGATCGCCTGGTGGATGAATTCTTGGCAGCAGATGTTTATGTCATCGGCATCCCGATGTACAACTTCAGCATTCCGGCAACGCTCAAAGCTTACATTGACCAGATTGTGAGGATTGGCCGCACATTTGAATTGGAACCAGGAAATATCGAAAATGCTTACAAACCCCTCGTGCTAAACAAGAAAATGTTTATCATCACAGCCCGAGGGATATCTGGCTATGGAGCAGGTGAGCGGTATGGAATGATGAATCATCAAGATCCATATCTGAGAACCGTTTTCGGATTCATCGGCATCACGGATATTACCGTCATCCACATTGAAAATGAAGAGTCTGGTGGAACAGGTTTAGCCGAGTCGATCGCAAACGCACGCACGCAAATCGCTCAGCTTGTGGAGCGATCGCAGAATGCCCAGAGTCATGCAGTGGGCACAGGAACGAAGCAGGGAGTCGCTGAGTAAAGGCAAACACCCTGCCCAATTGCCAACCTTGCCTCGTCCCGCCTGATGCGAGTCGTCAGCCAGTCTGTCAGCCGATCTGTTGACCTGTCTACAGATGAAGTAGACCGTAGAGAATTTTCAGCGCCGTTCCATGGTCTCCGTCAGGCGCTCTACCGCTTCCGCCAGGCGAGTGTTTACTTCTGCTAAATCAGGGGGTGCATCGACTTCCTCTTTGCGCTTAAACGAGGCAAACCACTTGATCAGCAAATACAGCGAGAAGGCAATGATTAAGAAGTTAATAATTGCTGCCAGGAAGTTGCCGATTAAAATTGCACCCAGCTTGATCCCGGCAATCCCGGCAGCCGGATCGGCTCCAAAGATCAGCCCAATGAGCGGCATGATCACATCGTCCACCAGCGATTGCACAATCGAGCCAAAAGCGGCACCGATAATCACACCTACAGCCAGATCAACGACATTTCCCTTCAGAGCAAATTCGCGAAAGTCTCGGAAAAATCCACCCACTGCACCATTTCGTCGAGCCATGATTCCTCTTCACTCCTAACACAATAAATCACACCATAAATCTGGGCGATCGCCCCACATTCAGAGCAGCCTGCCCGTCCAAAACCACGGCTCCTAGTCAGCCATTTCTGCCCCTTAAGGTAGTGCGAGTTTTTCCAGATTGCAAGGTCAGGCGGTCACTTTGGAGTCACTTCGTCGAGTAAGTTTGACTGAACGCCTCAGCCGCGCCGCTGACCCCGTTGCTGACCTCGCTGTAGCGCTTTGGGCTTGGGGGTGGCGTTTCCGCCTTGCGTGGCTGTGGTGTAGATTCTCTCATTCGCTTCAGCAGATTTGAACAGATCCACGACAGGGTTGGGATAGTCCACGCCCAGCCGCAGGCCAAAACGCTGTTGCTCTACGGGCAGCAGCTTCCAGGGTTCATGCACCTTGGCGGCGGGCAGGTTTGCCAGTTCTGGCAGCCAGTGTTTCACATAGTCGCCCTGCGGGTCATAGTCTTTGGACTGTTTAATGATGTTGAAAAAGCGGAAGCCGCGCGCGTCATTGCCCACGCCAGCCGTGTAGTTCCAGTTGCCGTAGTTGCTGCACACGTCATAGTCAATCAGCAGCGACTCAAACCATTCTGCGCCCATGCGCCAGTCGATGCCGAGGTTTTTGGTGAGGAAGCTGGCAACGTTTTGTCGGCCGCGATTGGACATAAAGCCCGTCGCCGCCAGTTCACGCAGGTTGGCATCCACCAGCGGAAAGCCCGTCTGCCCCCTGCGCCACAGGTCAAAGCGCTGCCAATCTTGTTGCCAGGGAATGGCGATGCCCTGCAACCCGGCGGGCAAAAACACTTTGCGCCCGTGCTTGGTGCAGATAAAGCGGAAATAGTCGCGCCAGAGCAGTTCAAAAATCAGCCAGTAGGTGGAGTCGTTCTGGATGCGCTCCGACTCATAGCGCCCGACTTCGGCATGGATTTGGCGCGGCGACAGACAGCCCAACGCCAGCCAGGGCGAGAACTTAGAGGAATAGTCTGCGCCTAACATGCCGTTGCGCGTTTCTTTGTAGACCCGCAGGCGATCGCCCTCCCATACATACTCCCTCAGCCGTGCCAGCCCTGCTGTTTCGCCACCCCGAAATTTCAGCACACCCCGCGCATCGACCGCAGGTGGCTCCAGTTCCAGGGTTTCTAGCGCCGGAATTTCTCCCACTTCCACCGCTGGTTCAACGGGCAGCGGCGGCAGGCGGGTGGGCGCGGGCAGCGGCGGGTTGACCGACGAGTCGCGCTCGACCTGCTTGCGAAACGCGGTAAATAGTTCGGGAAGCTGTGATAGCTCGAAGGGCAGATCGCCGGGATGATAGAGCGTGTGTCCCCAAAAAGATTGCAGCGGGATGCCGAGCGGCTTCAAGGCATCCCCCAGGGCCGTTTCGACGGCCAGCTCCTCTGGCGTGGCTTCGCGGTGATAAAAGACCGCAGATACCGCCAGTTTTGCAGCTAAATGGGGAATTATTTGTTCAGGGAGGCCGTACCGCACAATTAGATCGCTGCCGATGCTGCGGAGCGACTGCCGCAGATCCGATACGCTCTCTTGTAAAAACTGCGCTCGAAACGCCCCTGTTTTCGCAAAGCCAAAGGCTGTTTTACCAAACTGGCGCGGGTCAAAACAGTAAACTGGAATCACCTCTGCACCACTGGCGATCGCCCGATGGAGCGGTTCATGGTCATGCAGACGGAGGTCATTGCGGAACCAGAGGAGGATGGGTTGGGTCACGATGAAGAGAGCCATGAAGAGCTTTATTCTTCTTAACATATCGAATACAGACACTTTGCGGACACTTTAGAGATCGGCCAGCAAGCCGCAAGAGATCCGTACACCAGTCACAAGCCAGTCACAAGCCAGTCGCAAGCCAGTCACAAGCCAGTCGCAAGCCAGTCACAAGCCAGTCGCAAGCCAGTCGCATTTTGAGGAAATCGCCCAAACTGGTTTTACCCACCGAGGCTCCCCTAGTTTGCGTGCAGCAGCAGGATTGTGACTCTGGAAGCAGGATGATTGTCCGAATAGAACGCCTGAGCGCAAATGGGAAAGTCATAAAGCTGTGTCATGGTAGATTTACTACGCCTGTAAAATATACAGCTTGATTACGCATCATTTGGCAATGTAACTCGCTACCCTGAAGAAAGGACGTGCATTGCCAAAAGACACCGCTTGATCGATCTAAGGTAGATTGACTTATATGCGTCTGGCTATCCAGACTTGCCGATATAAGCTGCATGACTCCTTACTCTGATGGTGATGCTCTCTTGAATAGCCCAGCGACTGATCCTCAGGGCGATCGTCGCTATCAAGATATTGTCAACAGCCAGCCTGAGATGATTTGCCGCTTTCTGCCGAGTGGCGTGCTGACGTTTGTCAACCGAGCCTACTGCCAGCACTTTGGGAAATTGCCTACAGAACTTCAGGGGCGATCGCTTCAAAGTCTGGTTCCGTTGGCTGATCAGGCATTGGTGCAGAAGCAGTTGGCTGAACTGGCGACCTTGACGCCGGACGATGCGGTGCGGGTTCACGAACATCAGGCGATCGCCGCCGACGGGCACATTACCTGGCAAGAATGGACAAACCAGGGACTCTTCGACGATCAGGGACGGCTGGTTGAGCTGCAAGCCACCGGCCGCGACATCACCCGCCGCAAGCTGGCAGAGATTGAGCTAGAGCGCTATCACCAGGAGCAGCGCACCCTCAATCGCATTTTTGCACTCAGCCTCAACGCCCAGTCTGCGCCTGACATTTTTCAAAGCATTGTTGCAGAAATTGCCCAGGTTACGGGTTTTCCGATTGTGGCGATCGAGCAATATGATGCTGCCCGCCAGGTGATGACCCTTGTGGGTCGTTGGGGTCTTGATTTGCCCGCTGATCTGTCTGCTGATCTGCCCGCTGGCCAGTCGATGCTGGAAGTTGCCGTCGGTGAAACCTTGTCGGGTACGGTCGCCCAAACCAATCAGCTTGTGGTACAGCATGATGCGTCAGATGCTGCCAAAGCTTGCGATCGCCACTGGCTGCTCCACCCGCTCCAGATCGCCACCTTTGTCTGCCTGCCGCTGGCGGTAGATGGCTGCGTCCTCGGCACCCTCAGCCTGGGCCACCCCCAGCCGCAAGACCTCTCAACCTCGCTGTTGGAATGGCTGCAAAGCCTGGCAGGGGCGATCGCCGCGCTGCTCAACCGCCAACAGTCAGAGCGATCGCTGCAAGAATCGGAACAGCGCTATCGGCTGCTGTTTGAAAGCAATCCCCAGCCGATGTGGGTGTTTGACCTGGAAACGCTGGCATTTCTGATGGTGAATCAGGCAGCGGTTCAGAAATATGGCTATAGCCGCGCAGAATTTCTCGGCATGACGATTGCCGACATCCGCCCCCCCGAAGAGATTCCTCGCTTGCTGGAAATGGTGGCCTCGGTGAAACAGGGCAGAGAAGATTCGGGCATCTGGCTGCATTCTAAAAAAGACGGCACCCCGATCCAGGTCGAAATCGCCTCTCATCTGCTGACCTACCAGGGGCGGCAGGCCGAGCTGGTCATTGCCAAAGATGTAACCGAACAGTTGCAGATCGAAGCGTCTCTGCGCGAGAGCCAGCGCAAGTATGAAACCTTGTTTCAAACGCTGCCCGTGGGCATCGCCATCACCAATGAGCGCGGCCGCGTTGTCGAAGTCAATCCCTTGCTAGAGCAAATGCTGGGCATTCCGGCTGCGGAGCAAACCTGTCAGACGTGCGATCGCCCGGCTCAGGCAATCCTCCGCCCCGACGGCACGCCCATGCCTCCCGAAGAATTGGCTAGCGTGCGGGCATTGCAGGAGCAGCAGCCGATCCACGATGTAGAAAAGGGCATTGTGAGGGCAGATGGCTCGGTGCAATGGGTAAACGTCAGCGCTGCACCGATTCCGCTGGAAAACTATGGCGTGGCGATCGCCTACATCGATGTCACCCAGCGCAAGCAGGCCGAACTCGCGCTGCAAGCCAGTGAAATCCGCTGGCAGACCATTGTTCAATCCACCAACGATGGCATCTTTGATGCAGATCTAATTACGGGCACAACGTTCCATTCTGAGCGTTGGAAAACGCTATTGGGACATGACCCGGATGACGTGCTGGAGGCCTGCGAAGAGTGGGAGCAGCGCCTCCATCCCGCCGACCAAGAGCGCGTGATGTCTCTCTACAGCGCCTATCTTCAGGGAGAAGTGCCCCACTTTCGGGTCGAGTATCGGCTGCGCTGCAAAGACGGCAGCTACCGATGGGTACTGGATCGGGCCCAGGTGCTCCGCGACGACCGGGGCACCCCCGTTCGGATGATTGGCACTATGACCGATATTAGCCACCTCAAAGCTGCTGAGGAGGCGCAAACGCTCCAGGCCGAGCGCGAACGACTGCTTTCTCGCATCACGCAACACATTCGCCAATCGCTAAACCTCAACGAGATTTTGACTTCTGCGGTTACGGATGTGCGCCAACTGTTTCAGTGCGATCGCGTGCTGGTCTATCGCTTTCACCCGTGCCCCACCCATCCGATCGATCCCCATCAGGTGATTGTGGAGTCGAGTCGGCCCGACTGGGCGCTGACGTTGCAAGGCGAGATGCCCTATCTCCACGCTGAGGCGGTGCTGGCTCGGCAGTATGGCAACGCTGACCTGAGCGATCAAGAGATCCCTGAAAAGATTAGTGGAGAGATCCCTGAAAAGATTAGTGGAGAGATCCCTGAAAAGATTACTGAAAAGATTACTGAAAAGATTACTGAGGGACAGGCCAACCGCATCGACAACATCCATACGGCTGCGCTGGATGCGGACTATCGGGCGCTGCTGATTAGCGTCGGTGTGCAGGCTAGCTTAACGATGCCGATCAATTGCGACGGCAAGCTGTGGGGGCTATTGTGCGTTCATCAGTGCCAGTCGCCGCGAGCCTGGCAAACCTGGGAAGTGGATTTTCTGGCGCAACTGTCGAGTCAGGTGGCGATCGCCGTGCAGCAGGCCGAACTCTACAGCCAGGTGCAGCAAATTAATACCGAGCTAGAAACAAAGGTGGCGGCTCGCACCAGCGAACTGCGCCAATCTCTTGAGTTTGAATCATTGCTCAAGCGCATTACCGATCAGGTGCGCGACAGCCTCGACGAGCGCAAAATCTTGCAAACAGTAGTGCAAGAACTGGGGCAAACCCTGGATGTATTTTGTTGTGATACGGCGCTCTATAGCCCCGACTATCGGATCTCGACCATCTATTGCGATTACACCCAGGGCATTGAATCCGAGAAGGGAACTACCATCGTCATGGCGGAGTATGCCGACCTCTATAGCCAGCTTTTGCGGGGCATGTATCAGCAGTTTTGCTATTGTGCCGAGGACTCCACAGGCGTGAGAGATCTGACACGCTCAGCAGCCCATAAGGCCACAATTCTGTCTTGCCCCATCCGCGATGACCAGGGCGTGCTGGGCGATATGTGTCTGCTGCGCCCGGCCGAAGCGGTCTTCAACGATCTAGAAGTGCGGCTGGTGCAGCAGGTGGCCAATCAGTGTGCGATCGCCCTCCGCCAGTCCCGCCTCTATCAAGCTGCCCAGGCCCAAGTCACCGAGCTAGCCCGCCTCAACCATCTTAAGGACGACTTTCTGTGCACGGTGTCTCACGAGCTACGCACTCCCGTCGCCAATGTCAAAATGGCTGCCCAAATGGTGGAAACGACGCTCCGTGCCAAGGGCATCTTGAACGATCCGGCAGACCCGCTAGGGCACTATGTGCAAATCCTGCAAGACGAGTGTCAGCGGGAAATTAACCTGATTAACGACCTGCTCGACCTCTCCCGGCTCGACTCCGAAACCGACCTCTTACAACCCGTCTCGATTTGGCTGCAAAACTGGATTCCCCACATCGCCGAACCCTTTCTGGAGCGCATTCATCGCCATCAGCAGCAGTTGACCTTTGACCTATCGCCTGAGCTGCCGCCCTTGATTACCGATATCAGCCACTTTGAGCGGATCATGACCGAGCTGCTCAATAATGCCTGTAAATATACGCCCGTCGAGGAATCGATTCACGTTGCGGTCAAGTTTGGCGTCCCGCGTGATGGCTTGGAGAGCGCTGGTGTAACGGAGTTTTGCCCCGCTGCCCGGCTGTCTCCCTACCCCGTTACTCCCACTGATCCCAATACTCCCACGCCTGCTTTCTACATTACGGTGACCAACACGGGCATCGAAGTTCCGCCCGAAGAGTGCGATCGCATGTTTGATCGCTTCTATCGCATTCCTAGCAGCGACCCCTGGAAACACAGCGGCACGGGTTTGGGGCTGGCACTGGTCAAAAAGCTCACGGAAATGCTGGGTGGCCGCGTGGGTATCCGCAGTGGGCAGGGGCAAACCACGATCTGGCTCTGCATTCCGCCGCTCCACCACTCGCTTGCCTAGCTTGCTTAGCTTACCTGGCATAAATTAACAAAACGTAAGTAGATAGACCAGATTAAAAAACAGATCTTAAACCCTGAGCCGCCTGCGCAGCAGGCGGCTCAGGGTCTTTGGGTTTTATGTTTATTGATGTCTATTGATGTCCACCTACTTACCTACTTAGAAGCGCACTCATTCTTGCGAAATTCAAGCGGTGGCTGAAGACATTGATCTAGAGTTTTTGATCTAGAGTTTTTGCAAGCAGATCTGCCCAAAATGCTGTCTTCAATGAAATTGGGAACCGATCGCATTCGCCAGATCATCCTATCGCTGCGAAACTTTTCTCGCATGGATGAGGCTGAGTTTAAAGCGGTTGATATTCATGAAGGCATTGACAGTACACTGATGATTTTGCAGCATCGCCTCAAAGCAAAACCCGAATGTCCTGAGATTGAAATTATCAAAGATTATGCAGCATTACCCCTGGTTGAGTGCTATGCCGGACAGCTCAATCAGGTGTTTATGAATATCTTGGTGAACTCTGTGGATGCGCTGGAAGAGAAAAATGCTCGGCGCACCTATCAAGAAATTTTGAACCAGCCCAGCCAGATTACAATTCGCACACTTTTGGTTGATCAAGCGTGGATCAAAGTGGCGATCGCCGACAATGGAACGGGTATTCCTGATAGCGTGCGGCAGCGAATTTTTGATCCCTTCTTTACGACAAAACCCCAGGGCAAAGGCACGGGGATGGGCATGTCGATTAGCTATCAAATCATTACCGATAGGACTTACGCAGTTGGATGATTTTTCGCGGGCGCAGCCCGCGAAAAATCATCCAGAATCTACAGAACTCGTTTCAACTGCGTAAGTCCTGACCGAAAAGCATGGCGGCAAGCTAGAGTGTGTTTCTATGCCTGGCGAAGGGACAGAGTTCATCATTCAGATTCCCCTCAAACAAGCGGTTGCGACTGCTTTGCCAGGATAGTCAGAATTCCTGTCAAGATTCCAATCAGACTTTCTATTCAGAATTTCTATTTTGCTGGCCTTAGGCGCGTTCCTTGACCCAGCTCACGAGTTGCCAGTTCTGCCACTAGTTCTGCAAGCTGGGGCGTTGCGCCCAGTGGCGCTCTGAGGTGGAGGGCGCATTGGGGAAACTGCTCGGCAAGCTGGCTCACGACCTCGGCGATCGCCTCGGTGATGCCGCCAGGAAACAAGAAAAAGGGCAAAATCTCAATGGTCTGAGCATGAGTCTGGGCATGAGTCTGGGCATGAGTCTGGGCATGAGTCTGGGCATGAGTCTGGGCATGAG
>RFIF01000415.1 GCA_003695655.1 Cyanobacteria bacterium J069 | reverse complement strand
CCACCAGTCAGGTCGTAACGCTGCTCGATCTGGGCTTTTCTAACCAGGGCACCCCGCTGCATGGCAACCTGCACATTCGCTCGCGCCCTAACGTGCCCACGGGCGACCTGCATCCCCAAGAGCAGGCACTACGAGCGGCACTGGGCGATCGCCTGCAAGTTGCTAAAGCTAACCTGGCGGCTCCCCTGCCAGGGTTATTCCTCACCGCCGCCGCACCGGGACAACTGGCGCTTGAAGGTCGCTGGAGCGGCTTCAGCGCGGGGCTGCTGACCTATGCCCTCACCCAATATCTGTGGGATGCCACCGCTGGCACGGCGCTGTCCACCGTCCTGGCCCAGACGGGCAGCAGCATCAAACGCCTCTCTGGCGCAAATCAGGAATTAGACGCTGGTGGAACGCTCACTCGGGACGGCAACAGTCCCTATCCCCTGGTGCCTGCCGAGAGGGGAGCGGATGGCGTCCTCTGGGCTGCTCCTGAGCCAGGAAAATCGCTGCGCCTCTGGGCGGGTGGGCTGCCGCCCTCGGCCCTGAGCTATTACAGTGCTGGGTCGCTGTGGGAAACGGTGGATACGCCAGAGCCGATCCTTCTGCGAGTGCAGGGGCGCGACGGTCTGCTGCTCAAGGTGCTGCCTGTGGCCGATGGCGTTTCCATCGAGCCGGGACAGCGGGCACAAGAGCGGGTGCGCCTGCTGCCGCGCAGTGTGGGATTGACAATCGCCCTCGACAGCAGCCTCGACCGAATTGAGCGGGTAGATGCGACCAGCGCCTTTACGGCAGCCAAGGTATCTTTGGTCGCGGCTGGAGAACAGTCCGCAGATTACCTGTTTGGCAAGCGTCAGGGGGGTGAAACCACGGTCGCCGCTGTGTCGCTGTCAGACTTGCCAAATTTGCCAAACTTACCAAACCTATCGGACTTGCCAAACTTGCCTGCCGTCACGGGGCAACCCGATATACCGTCAACCCAGCCCGTCCTGGATATGCCCAGTCCAGCGACAACTGCCAACGGTAAATACGGCCTGTTTTACCCAGGGCGAGTGCCGCTGGGCATGGAGATCTCCACCGCAGATGAGGCCGTGAAAACGGCCGTGAATCGGCTGACGCCCCAACTGCGATCGCTCTTTGCCATGAAGCTGCTGCGGCTGACGGTGAATGCTTCCACCTCGCGGCTCAGCGTGCGGGCCATGTTGGAACAGGTGGCGCCCACTGCCGCCCAAACTGCCGCTCGCGCCCTGCCCGTTGTGCAGCAGGAAACCGCCAGCATTCCTGTCCGGCTGGGCAACAAGCGTACCAATACTGCTGGGGTGGAGTCGGGTGCGCCCGTGCCTGCTGGCAGTACCCTCCGCTATCGTCTGCAAAACGCAGGCGATCAGGCACTCTATGGCATCCTGATCGGGCTGGACAATAGCGGCCAGGCGATCGCCCTGCCGTTTTCTACCGACACCGACCCACCACCGCTGCTTCCCGGTGCGGGGCTGGCGCTGCCGGCGGAACCAGCCCCAGGCTGGGTGGTGCCCAATGTTCCCGGATTGGCGGAGATGTTTCTCGTTCTCAGCGTCGCGCCCTTTAGCCGGACATTGGCAGGGCTGCCCATTGCACCCGGCGCTAAGCCCCGTCAGGCGATCGCCCTGGCCAACCCGCTCGACGTGGCGCAGTCTATCTTGCAAGATCTGCATGATGCCACATCCACAGACAGCGCCTGGTCGAGCAGCTTTGCCAACGACATTTATGCCCTGGACGTAACCCGCTGGGCAACATTACACCTGATGTATCGCGTTGAAGCCACGACTTAAATCGTCCAACCAGCCTCGCAGCCAGATCAGTCGCCCGATTAGCCTTAACTGATTCACCTTAATTTCAGCGACTTGATTTCAGTGACCTGATTTCAGTGACTTGATTTCAGTTTAAAAAACCAGCCACAAAATTAAGCATAGGTCGCCTGAGCGGAAGGCCGATAACCAGACTGGGGCAGAATGCTGATGCCGTTGCTCTCCACGTCAGTCGCTCCTGAAACACCCATAGAAATGCGGCGGATTTGTTGGAGCATTTGTGGGCTAGACAGCTTGCCCAACAGCATGATGACGGTGCCCCGTTGCCGAACCGTTAGATATTGCAATTCCTCGAAGCTAAATTGCTGTTCCAATTCCTGCTTGACTCGATTGGCCAAGCCGTTGTAATCATACTGACCATCAATTCCTACTCGCTCCGGAGGAATTGTTTGGAACAGAGAAGATGTGTCGTCTTGGGTAGATGAATTAGTGCTCATTCCAGTAGATTCAACCGATGTTAATGTTGCTGAAATCATAAACATGATCCCCTTTATGATTTTCAGTTAACGATTAGGGGCTAACTGCTTTGCTGCTGAATCTTTCGTTAGATTCACTGAGTCTGAAATTATGTGAAGCCTAACATAAAGCTTAAGCAGGTGTAACTACCGAATATCAACGGATAGACGAGTTTTTTAAGTGTAAATACTTAGATCGGAGTCAAAAGATACAAAGCTTAGATTAAGTAGCCTTAGAAATACGGTCAACACTGAGGGGTGAAACCCCCTATCAAGCTCATGATAGCAATCTACAATGCTTGCCACATCGGGGTTTTGGCTTACTTAGCGAACTTCCTGAAAAATTCATCGTTGATCAGCTAGAGAACATTTAGCTGTTTTTTGCACCTGAGTCATGTGTTTAGGTGCTTTTATAGGCTTTGCCAAAGCTTGATCAGGCCGTCTCGCCCAGCGCTGGCCAGTTGCTTTTGCGAGCGAAACGTCACACTTTCTACGGCAGCCGTATGTCCGCTGAGGGTGGTTTGCAGCGTGCCAGTGTCCCAGTTCCACAGCTTAACGGTCGTATCGTGGCTGGCGGTAGAGAGCCAGTGGGCGGCAGGGCTGACGGAGAGCGCAGTGATGGGCAGCAGGTGTCCGGTCAGCGAGTAGCGCAGCCCCCCTGTGTGCAGGTTTCGCAGCTTTAGGGACATGTCCCAACTGCCGCTGAGCACTGTATTTTGCTCAGGCAGCAGGGCGATCGCACTCACCTGCGCCCCATGCCCCGACAGTGTGCGTAGCAGTTCCCCGGTGCCTGTGTGCCAAATTTTCACCGCGCCCTCCGCACCCCCACTGACCAGGAGCGGCTGCTGGGGATGGAGGGCGATCGCCTCTACGGCTGCTTTATGACTGGTGAACGTTGCGATCGCCTCGCCGCTGTCGGGCAACCACTGGCGAATCGTTTTGTCGCGGCTGGCGCTGTAGAGCGTGCCGTCGGGGGCAAAGGCGATCGCCGTCACCACGTCAGTATGACCCGTCAGGGTTTGCTTGAGCTTGCCGGCTCGCCAGTCCCACAGCTTAATCATGCGGTCAAATCCAGCGCTGGCTAACCGGTCTCCCTGCGGACTGACCGCTACTGTCGTCACCACCACACCCGGCTGGTCAAACATCCAGAGCGCCTCGCCGCGATCGCAGTCCCACACCACCAGCCGCCCCTCGTTGCCGCCGCTAAACAGTAGTTCTTGTTCTGGCAAGGCGGCGATCGCATTTACCCCCGCTCCCGCTTCTAGCGTCCCTACACAGCGCCAAGCAGCAGCCGAGGGATCAGGCTTCGGCGCTTTCGGTTTTAGGCTAAGCCCTAACCCCTGCCCCCTGACTCCTGCCCCCTGACTCCTGATCCCTAACGCCTCCATCACCGCCACCGCCGATGAAAAGCGATCGCCCAGGCTCATCGCCAGCATTTTGTCCAAAATCCGCGCCAGATCCTGGCTCACGGCACCCGCCACCGATCGCCAGTGCCATAGCCCCTGCGCCCCGTCAAACAGCTCAAACGGACTCAGCCCCGTCAAAAGCTGGATGCAGGTCGCCCCCAGGCTATACAAATCGCTGGCAAACGTCGCCTGCCCCATGAGTTGCTCTGGTGCCGCGTATTCTGCGCTGCCCATCAGCGTGCCCGGACGCGCCAGGGCCGACTGGCTGAGGCGTTTGGCCGCGCCAAAATCTACTAGAACCAAGGTAGGAGTTTGGGGGTTGGGGATCAGAGATGCTGACTTTGGCTCTTGCAGCCAGCCTT
>RFIF01000414.1 GCA_003695655.1 Cyanobacteria bacterium J069 | reverse complement strand
CCTGAAAGCAGAAAAGCCAGGCGGGTCTTCTCAACGGGCAGCGAGTTCCCGGACTGCGATGTCAATTCCCGATGCTGTGAGCAAGCGGATGGCGAAGCGGATGGCGATTTTTTGTGGAGTGCCGTCGGTTTTGGCGATCGCCACCTTCGTTGTCAGCTATTACGTGGTGAGTCGCCACTTGTTCGACCTGCCCACCTCAGCGGTGCTGCTGGTGAGTTTGGGCTTCTTTGGGCTGGGCGTGCTGGGGCTGAGCTATGGGCTGTTCTCCGCATCCTGGGAAGAAGAGGTGCCCGGCAGCTTATTGGGCGCGTCGGAGTTTCGCACCAATTTAGGGCGCACTATTGCCGCCTGGCGATCGCAGCGATCGCAGTCCTAAATGGCTGAAACCACCCGACTGGAGGGTGGTTTTCGTCTTTTGAGTCCCTAGAATGAATGCCAGATCTAAACTGATTGGACAGGCGCTTGAGGGATGCGTTTCATCAAGCGATACAGCACCTCAGGCGATCGCCAAAGCTCCAAAACTCAGCGGTTTAAAACTCTTAATGGAACTAGCCTGTTTCTCCACAGCTCTTCCGCAACCTAATAGTTCTAAACTGGTAATGACTTTGAGTTATGTCGATTTGACAGGGCATAGCGGATTGATTTGAACTTTGCGCTCTCTCACCGCCGTTAGAGCCAATCTGTTTTTTAACCTTTTGCATTGAATCACTGAGTTAGCAGGATTTTCCCATGATTGTGGTGATGAAGCCCGAAGCGCCCGCCGAAGAAATTGACCGCCTGAGTGCAGAGTTTCGCGAGATGGGGCTAGCGCCGGAAAAAATTGTCGGCAAACACAAGACCGTGCTAGGTCTGGTGGGTGAAACGGCTGATATGGACGCACTCCAGCTCCAAGACCTCAGCCCCTGGATTGAGCAAGTGCTGCGGGTTGAGAAGCCCTACAAGCGCGTTAGCAAGGAATATCGCCACGGGGAACCGAGTGAAATCGTGGTGCCTACGCCCAACGGCCCAGTCGTATTCAGCGCCTTTGCGCCAGTAGTAGTGGTGGCTGGGCCCTGCTCCGTAGAAAATGAAGCCATGATTGTGGAAACGGCGCGCCGAGTCAAAGCGGCAGGTGCTAAGTTCCTGCGGGGGGGTGCGTTTAAGCCCCGCACTTCTCCCTATGCGTTTCAAGGCCACGGCGAAAGCGCTCTGCAACTCCTCCAGGCTGCCAAAGATGCCACAGGGTTGGGCATCATCACTGAGGTGATGGATGCAGCCGACCTGGAAATTATCTGTGAAGTGGCAGATGTGGTGCAGATCGGGGCACGCAACATGCACAACTTCTCGCTGCTGAAGAAGGTGGGCGCTCAGGACAAGCCCGTGCTGCTAAAGCGAGGCATGTCTGCCACGATTGAAGAATGGCTGATGGCAGCCGAGTACATTTTGGCAGCGGGCAATCCCAACGTTATTCTCTGCGAGCGGGGCATCCGCACCTTCGACAACCAATATGCCCGCAATACGCTGGATCTGTCGGCCATTCCGGTGCTGAAGTCTTTGACCCACCTGCCCATCATGATCGACCCCAGCCACGGCACAGGCAAGTCGGAGTATGTACCGGCAATGGCAGCAGCGGCGATCGCCGCTGGTACCGACTCCCTCATGATCGAAGTTCACCCCACGCCGTCCAAGGCGCTGTCCGACGGGCCGCAATCGCTGACGCCAGAGCGCTTTGATCGACTGATGCGGGAACTCTCGGTAATTGGCAATGCGGTCAACCGCTGGGAAGCTCAGCCCGTTCCGGTGCTGGCATAGCATCTTCTATCTCGGCTAATTTACCTTGGCTGATAGCTGGAACCCTTTTCTATAAAAATAAAACCTCTAAAATTTTTGCAAAATCGCTGCGTGGTGACACTGCGCAGCGATTTTTGCGTTTCAGGCGCTTCGCTATTCCCCAGTCCAGACAGTTTAAGTTTTGTAAAACTCTTTGCTGGTCTGTGTTGTGGCGATCGCCGCGATCGCCTTGCTCTAAAGCTCTGCCCAGGCTTGATCATCCCAGGCTTTCCAATTTTTTAGCTCGCCTAAAATATGGGACTTCATCAGCAACCTCCGTAATTACACGAAAATTTTCAAGGGCATCAGCCCTGAGCAGTTCCGCCTGGGTAGCAAAGCTGAAACCGCAGCCGAGCGGTTTATCTACAGCCAACAGTCTGGAGCGTTGTTCTTTGACCTGGACGGCAGCGGTGCGGGTCAACAGGTGAAGATTGCACAGTTGACCGCAGGCACCAGCCTGACCCATGCTCAGATTTCAATTGCGTAATCGGGTAACAAGGTAACGGAGTGATGGTCTAACTGGCTTCGCTTCGCTTAGACTCATCGAGGGTGTTTCCTGTGGGAATGCCCTCGGTTTTTTTGCACGTTGAACCATGCCGCTAGATTTGCCGGATTCGATTCGCCTGATTGCCACCGACATGGACGGGACGCTCACCCGTCGGGGCAAGTTTACGCCGCTGCTGCTGCAAACGCTGGAGGCGCTACAAACGGCTGGAATTCCCGTGGTGATTGTGACGGGGCGCTCGGCGGGCTGGGTGCATGGCGTGGTGTCGTATTTGCCCGTGGCGGGGGCGATCGCCGAGAATGGCGGCTTGTTTTTCCCTGGCGACACCGAGCCAGAATTTCTGGTAGACCTGCCCGAAATTTCCACCCATCGCCAGGCACTCGCCAACCTATTTCACCAGCTCCAGCAAGACTTTCCTCAAATTCAGGAAGCGCCCGACAACCGCTTTCGGCTGACGGACTGGACGTTTGACGTGCGGGGGCTGTCGCCAGCGGATTTGCAAGCAATGGGCGATCGCTGTCGGTCGGCGGGCTGGGGCTTTACCTACAGCACGGTGCAGTGCCACATTAAGCCGGCTGCTCAGGACAAAGCCACTGCCCTGGCGCAAGTGTTGCAGCGGCATTTTCCCGACATCTCGCCCGTGCAACTGGTGACGGTCGGGGATAGCCCCAATGACGAGAGCTTGTTTAATGGCGATCGCTTTCCCCATTCCGTCGGCGTGGGCAACGTGCGCCACTATCTGGATGGACTCGCCCATAAGCCCGCTGGCATCACCCACGCTGAGGAGGTGGAGGGCTTTTGGGAACTTGCGCAACAGTTGCTCGGTCAGCCTCTAACAAGCAGTGCTTAAGCCAATTTGCGCTATACTGCCCACCAAGAAACCCGCAAATCTCAAGACCCCCATCATGAACCCAACTCAAAAAAGCTTGTTGACCCTGCTGGGCTGCTCTGGCTCTCTAGCGCTGTCTATGGCGCTGCCTGATGCGGGGCTATCCCAAACGGTTCCCGTTCGCGAACTGATCTTTTCCAGTACGCAGACGGGCGAGATGGTGCCGCCGGATGGCCCTGCCTGCACCTGCGGAGCGACAGACGCAGTTTCAGCCGGGTGGGACGGCTCTGATGCGGAAGGGGAAATGGCGATCGCCTTTCGGGGCTGCGACTGTGCGGGCTGTCGCTCCATTACCCGACAGGAAATGCAGCGACAAATGCAGGCTAGCGTCCTGATTCGAGTCGAAATGCCTCAATAGGGTTCAAAGTAAAGTTGAATGCCTTCTGGGCATTCAAAAATTTTCAAAAATCGCTAGTTTTTGCACCAAAGCTCAACCTAACTCTCCTGTAAAACTGCTTCGATCGCCTCTTTTACAGCGGTGTATTGATAGGTGAATCCCGTTTCCTGGGTTCGTTTGGGCAGAACCTGTTGACCTTCCAGCACCACCTGAGCCGCGTCACCCAGCAGCGCCTCCAGCGCAAAGGCGGGAACGGGCAGCCAGGACGGGCGACCCATCACCTGACCCAGGGTTTGGCAAAACTCCGCCATGCGGACAGGATGAGGAGCGGTGGCGTTGTAGGTGCCCGACAGGCTAGAGTCGGTCAGCGCTTTGATCAACAGGTTCACCAAGTCATCGCGGTGAATCCAGGAAAACCACTGGCGACCCGTGCCCAGCGGCCCGCCCGCAAACAGGCGGAAGGGCGTCAGCATTTTGCCCAATGCGCCGCCCATGCCGAGGACAATGCCCGTCCGTAAAATGACGACCCGCGTGCCGCTGTTTTTGGCAGATTCGGCCGCCGCTTCCCACGCCTGACAGACCTGCGCCAAAAAGTCGTCGCCGGGGGCGCTGCTTTCGTCGAAGGTGGCGGTTTCGCTGGTACCGTAATAGCCGATGGCGGAAGAGTTGACCAAAACGGATGGCTTGGGGTTGGCCTGGGCGATCGCCTCGACAATTTTCTCCGTGCCCACCTTGCGGCTGTCCAGAATCTCCTGCTTGCGCTCCGGCGTCCAGCGCTCGTCGGCGATGCCTGCGCCCGCCAGGTTTGCTACGCCATCGCAGCCTGAAAGCGCCCGCTGCCAGTCGCCCGATTCCAGCGGGCTGTATTCCACCACCTCAACTTTAGGGAAGGCGGATTTGGGAAACACGCGATCGCCATGCGCCTGACTGCGGGTCAGCACTACAACGCTGTGCCCCTCTTGCTGAAGCCGCTCCACGAGCCGCACGCCGACAAATCCGGTTGCCCCGGTCACTGCTATCTTCACGATGCCTCCATTCCCTGCGAACTGTGCGAGCGCTTTCAACCAATCTCACAGGGCCAAACTGTACTAAAGCTTGTCTTCAGTATATCGGTTGGGGTCGGCCGGCAAGGCGCTACTACGGATGAGTGTGGCAAAAGCGTGGTGTTCTTCGGGGTTGCCCACCACCAGCAGGCGATCGCCCACCTCCAGCAGAGTGTCTCCCAGTGGGTAAGCGTGGAGCTGTTTGTGCCGCTCGATTGCCATGATGGTGGCTCCGGTGGCGCGGCGGACGTTAGCCTGTCCCAGGCTTTTTCCTGCCAGGGGAGAACTCGGCTCCAGGATGTACCAATGCTTGGGAAAGCCGTCGGTCACCGAGTCCAGGTCTGCCCGTCCCCAATATGCCGACCGCTCGGGCAAAATGTCGCGATAGCGCCCGCTACGGTAGCGATGGACGACCTGTTGCACCGCCGATGCCGTGTCGCCCAGGTTGAGCAGCAGGTGTGCGCCCATTTCTAGCGAGGCTTCAAACTCGGGCTGCACGACTTCCTGTGCGCCAAGCTGGTAGAGCGCGTCGATTTCGTCGGTGGCGTGGGCCCGCACGGTGATGTCCAGGTCGGGGGCGAGGCTGAGGGCCCGCTGCAAGGCGAGGCGGGTCGCAAACGGATCGGGCAGGGCGATCGCCATCGCTCGCGCCTGGCCCAAATTTGCTTTTTCCAGCAGCACATTGCTAGAAGCATCGCCGAGCAGGTAAGGAATTTGGCGACTGCGCAGGCTGGCCAGCACTGCCTCATTATTGTCGATCACCAATAGCTTATAGCCTTGAAAGTAGAGCATTCGCACCAGGGTTTGCCCGACGCGGCCATAGCCCGCAACCACCACATGATTAGCTAGCTCATCGGACGGGCCGACAAACTGGGGCGGCCGCTTGGGATCTAGCCAGCCGTAAATTTGGGGAAACCGCTCTAGCCAGGTCAGCAGGTGTGGCGCAGCGCGCAGCACGAACGGTGTGATCAGCAGGGTCGCGGCCGCTGTACCCACGGTCAGCCCGTAGACTTGGTCGGTAAACAGCTCCGTGCTCCGCGCCACGCCTGCCAGCACAAACGAAAATTCTCCGATCTGGTTAATGCCCAGCCCCACCAGCAGCGCCGTTTTGAAGGAATAGCCAAAGGCGCGGACGAGGCTGGTGGCGATCGCCGCCTTGCCCACCATCACAATGCCCACCAGCCCCAGCAGCGCCCAGGCGTTTTCCCACAAAAAGACCGGATCGATCAGCAGCCCAATGGATGCAAAAAACAGCGTGGCAAATACATCCCGCATCGGCAGCACCCGATCCAGCGCATGGTCGGCATACTCCACATTCGACACCAGCAGCCCCGCCACGAACGCGCCCATCTCAATCCCCAGCCCAATTGCCGAAGTCAGCAGCGCCACACCCAGACACAACACCAAAATTCCTAGCAAAAAAAGCTCTGGAGAGCCGCTTCGCGCAAGTGTCCGGATCAGCCGGGGAATCAGCCAGATCCCTGCCAGCGCTGCCCCGCCCATAAACAGCAGCGCCTTGAGAAAGGCCGTCAGTAGCGCCCCCCCAATTTGCTCGGGCGACTGGGTGAGCGCAGGCAGCACCGCCAGCATGATGCCGACGGCTAAATCCTGCACAATTAGCAGCGTCAGCATGATCTGCCCGTGCTGACTCTGCATTTCGTTGCGCTCTAGCAGGCTCTTGAGCACCACCGCCGTAGACGACAGCGACAGCACAGCCCCCAGAAACACCGCCTTGGGAATGGTAGAAACCCAGCCCATGCCGTAGGCCAAGCCGCCGCCTAGCAAAATGGTGAGCAAAATTTGCAGAGTGCCGCCACCCAGGGCAATCCGCCGCATTCGTAGCAAATCTTTGAGCGATAGCTCTACCCCCAGAGCAAACAGCAGCAGCGCCACGCCGACCGATGCCAGGACTTCAATGTCACCTTCTAGAGTTACCCAGCCCAGCCCAGCCGGGCCAATGACGATGCCCCCCAGCAGATAGCCCAGCAATACGGGCTGTCGCAATCGATTTGCCAGATACCCGCCTGTGGTGGCTGCCCCAAGCACTGACACCATTTCGACAATCAGCTTGACCTCGCTCGCCATGCCCCGCTCCTGGTTTTCCCTTCAGCCTAACGAGTTCTGAATGGCGCGAGCGAGGCAGCCTGCCAAGATCATACAAAGGGAAGAATTGCTTTGCGAGACAAGGCGATATTTAGAACAACAGCGGCGATCGCCATCATCAAAAAACTTTCGCCACCCAAAATTAGCAGCAGGGTCGGGTTGCCGTGCAGCGTCCAGCCAGTTTCAAGCTGGGCCAGCCCGCGCACCAGCGCAAAGGCCAACACCACACCCGAACTGAGATGGGGATTTTCGCCCTGGCGCACCACGTAGCGATAGGTGACGCCAAATAATAGTCCTGCAAGTGCAGCGTTTGCCAAATGTAAAAAGGTTGCCCAATTGAGCGAGAGGACGGTTAAGGCGTTCCAGCGAGCGGCCAGGAGGGTGTTGGCGATCGCCCCCAGCAACACCACCATGGCACAGACCAGGGCACCCAGCCCACCCGCTTTAATTGACTCAATTCGCTCTGCCTGAAGCCGTTCCACCGTCTACCTAAATATCTTTTCGAGCCAGAATCTTTTCGAGCCAGGGCTAAACACAAAAAGACCCGGAGACCACGCCTATTACAAGCATCCCGTATTGCTGCTACCTTCCGGTCCTGACAAGATTTGGGCGTTGTAATCGCGTGGATCCAGGTCTTCTTTAGAATAGCACGGTGCCAGGAGTCAGGTGACAGGGGTCAGGTGACAGAGATCAGGAGTCAGGTTTCAGGCTGTCAGCAAAGAGGCAATTTCCAGGTCTTGCCCCGTCACTAACCCCTGCAACCTAATCCCTGCAACCTAATCCCTGTCTACAGAATCTGCGAGAGGAACTTCTGCGTACGCTCCTCTTTGGGATCGTTGAAGAAGGTTTCGGGCGTGCCTTCTTCGACCAATAGCCCATCCGCCATCAGCACTACTCGATCGGCGACTTCACGAGCAAAGCCCACTTCATGCGTCACGCAGACCATCGTCATCCCTGATTGCGCCAGGGTTCGCATTACATCCAGCACCTCACGTACCATTTCCGGGTCGAGAGCGCTGGTAGGTTCGTCAAACAGCATAATCTTGGGTTCCATCGCCAGGGCGCGGGCGATCGCCACCCGCTGCTGCTGTCCGCCCGAAAGCTGCCCCGGAAACTTCTTCGCTTGTTCCAAAATGCCAACCCGTTCTAGCAGTTGCAGGGCTTTCTCCTCGGCTCGGGCCTTGGGCCAGCGGCGCACCCAAATCGGCGCAAGCATCACGTTTTGCAGGACTGATAGATGGGGAAACAGGTTGAACTGCTGAAACACCATGCCCACTTCCCGCCGGATTGCATCGATATTCTTCAGATCATGGGAAAGGTGAATCCCGTCGATCACAATCTTGCCCTTTTGGTAGCTCTCTAGCGCGTTGAAAGTGCGGATAAAGGTGGATTTTCCTGACCCAGAAGGCCCCATTACCACCACCACTTCGCCCTTTTGCACCGTCAAACTAACGCCGCGCAGCACATGGAAGTTATTGTCGTACCATTTCTCCACGTTTTCCGCCAAGATCACCGGCTCGGAGCCAACTTGACCATTGCCGTTGGTGATTGCATCCGTGTGATATTGCGTCATTGGGAGTTCTTCCTAATCGATCTGAGCAAAGAAATAGATTTGGCTAGTTTGGCTGCGGCTTGGGAGCCACTTCTAAATAAACTGCCTGAATGAACTGATGGTGCACCGACGTGAACCTGGGGACTGACGTGAACTGACGTCCGTGACCTTACACCAAGCGTCAGCTCGAAAGCAAACACCAGGCGATCGCCCTGCTTCGCAGCATAAATCTAGCGAATAGATTGAATTGTACTGGTACAGGCGGGCGTTTGTGCAGTGTGATTCGCTACGGCATGGGCAAAACCTGGTCTATATTTTCAGGCAAAGCGCAGCCAGAAACTGACTAACCGCGACCTTCAGAGTTTTCTACATTGGTTGCCAAACCTGTTGGTTGCCAAACCTGCTGGTTGCCAAACCTGCAACTGGTGCAAAGTCTGAATTGGGAAAAGTAGCCAGAAATCTTCAAATCCGTTAGAAATAGACTAACTTTTGTGAAAAGCTGGCGGTTTTTTGATGCCAGAGTCGGAATAGTAAAGATACAAAAGTTCTTGAAAGCTATCTTGCTCAGACCTGGTCTGGGCAAAATAGGGTTACGCTCAGGCACTGAACTATTCCTCGGCACCACAGAGGGCGATCGCATAGGCTGCCTCATGTTCTCGATGATTATTAAGCCAAAGCGCGCGACCAAATTAAGGCGCAACCAAATCAAAAATTAAGAGCGTTATCAGCGTCATCACTTGAAGGCGTAACCAAGAGAATGATCAGTATCAATGGTAATTAATTCAATGGCAACTAGTATTAAGAGCAATCGACACTAAGAGAATAACCAGTATTAAGAGAATAACCAGTATTAAGAGAGTAACCAATGGTGTCTAAGGGTGAACTGCAAACTATCCTGAAAGAAAAACTTGGTATCAATAAAAACATCACAGAATCGCTAACCCGCGAGGATTGTGAGAATATCCTGGCGCTCCTTCAGCAAGACCACTCCGCCGCCAGACTTGTCGATTCGTTTGCCAAAAAAAATGCCAGCCTGGGAAGGAATAATGCCCACTATGGTCAGCTTCGCAGTCAGGCAGAGCGCAAACTCGAAACCTTAAAAACTGAATATACCCAGCTAGCGCAGTCGATTAAAGATCTTGAAGCAGATAAGCAAGCACTAGAACAGAAAAAAAGAACCTTAGAAGTCGGCAAGCAAACGCTGGAGCAGAAAAAGAAAGCCCTTGAGGAAGAGCAGCTCAAACTAGAGTCTGAGTTAAAAAGCCTATCCCAAAACAATCAGGCTTTGTCTTCCAAGGTGCAAGATTTAGCTAACCAAAATACCGAGCTAACAGATGTAAATGCACAGCTTAAAAAAGAAAACAAAGACCTTAAAAATATCGTCGATCAGATTCGACTGAGACTGGCTGAGGATACCAAAGTGCTGCTGCAATATGAAGATAGTGAACTCCGTAAAGCGGTGATTCGTTTGTTTAGGTGGACTTTAGGATAGGGGGCTTGAGAGAACATGGGGCAGAACTCCAGGCAGGCGAAAAAATTTAACGGAATGGGCTACGTCCAGGTGCAGCGTGCCAATTCTGATAATCGAAAAAAAATTACTCAAGAAGAGCAAAACTGGCTAAAGGAGAATGGCTATCGGAATGTTGGCTGGGATAATGTGATTCGCCTGTATCAAAAAATTGAGGATTTTTTGGACAAAGCTCAGTTCAAAGACATGAGTTTAGAGGAGCTATTTCTAGAAGCTGATCGCATTGGAAATAAATACCTCTCTGCTGAAGAGATTGAGGAATTTAACCGGAAGATGTCTCAGGAGGTTGCCGAGATTGGAGAGCTAATTGATCAGCAGTTTCCAGATACAGAAATCGAAGTGATTGATTTTGGTAGTGCTGTCAAAAAGCCGACTCGTAAACGGTCTAAATAGATTTCAAATAAAATCGGCTGGATCGGCAAATTTTTCAGACTTAATCAGATTCAAATAGACAGATCTAAATAGACAGGAGCTAACAGTGAATCTTGACGGCAAACGACTGCCTGAACTGTTTGCATTGGCAGACAAAATTGGAAAGCAGCGTTATCACAAGCTGACGCGCCAAGACCTCGAAGATTATGAAAAGTTTAACCACTGGCGCTATGTCAATGGTGAACATGATTGCGGCACAACTCAAGAAAGCCGAGATTGGGCGAGGGATAACTCAGATTTCCACTGCCCGATCTGTGGCGTTAGGTTCTCTGAGTGTGGCGGTAGAACAATCGATCACAAATTGCCGCGATCGCAATATCCCTGGCTATCTATGAACTTTGATAATTTCTGGGTAATTTGTAAAGCTTGTAATGATGAAAAGGGCGAGATGCATTGGTTTGAGTATGAGCACTATATGATGAAACATCATCCCGATCGCCTGTCGGGGATCAAAGCAGCGCGCCCGATGAAGCTCTTGAAATCTTTAAAGAACCCTTAAAAGAACTCTTAAGTGATGAACCCTTAGTTATTTCTATCAGATGAACCCTTAGTTATTTCTATCATTGTTTTCTCAGTTGTCTGTTGAGGGAAACCCGAAAATGGGGACGCCCGAAAGATGCAAAGCAGGTGTTAAGGCGGTTCTACAACCAGCAACACTTTAAGACAGTCCAGATCTGGCAGTGGGTCAGGGCAGGGGTTGGCAAGAGCAATGGCACACTATTGGCGCGATATTGTGGCTCAAGCGTTTGTCCAGCGCAAGGTTTTTGGGGGCGATCGCCAGATATTGAACAAGCCAGGAACTAATCGACTGGTGGCGTCGGTCTAGGTGAGAAAAGACGGTGTTTTGCGAGTTCATCGAAACTTTACAGAGATGCAGAGCCGAAGATCAAACGGCTTTGTCTAGCGGTTTTCGCCTGGCTGCTGGATGGTGAATACGGCGTCATGAACCCGGAAATTCATCAAAAATCTGGCTCAAACATTGAGCATACTCTTCCAGCTCGGCATTCCGTGATACCCTTCTGTAAAGAATCGTAGCGGCTGTTTTTGGGGCGAATTTTTCGATATTCGAGATTTGCCAATATTTAAGCCTAAAATAAGCCTGAAAGACCCGTCCCAAACTGATTTCACCTGAGTTAATCCTGAAGTATCTGTCTCCGTTGGTGTGAGGTTGTTGTGATTCAAACGCTGAAATATACGGGCTTTTTGCAAGCGCTCGTCAAGCTGGGGTTCAAGTTGGGGCAGCGTTCCTGGTGGCTGACGGCGATGCTGTGGCTGGTGGCGATCGCTCCTGCGCGCGCCGAACTAGACCTGCGCGTGTCGATCGAGCGCGACGTGCCCAGCGTTCAAATCGGCAGCAACACTGCCTCCGTGCTTAAAGACGGCAGCGGGCGCGTCCTGGCCCAGCTTCAGCAAGGCACTTCGCTCGTCGCCTCCCCCGATGCCGCCGGTCTAAAAATTAGCGACTGGCAGCTCAACGCCGTCTGGTTAGAGCCGCAAAACGGCGGCTTCGTTTACATCGACAATCCTGGAGACAATAATCGCGGTCGCTACTACCGGGGACGGGTGCTAGTAGTGCCCACGGCCGCTGGGCTGACGGCGGTCAACTATGTCGATCTTGAGGAATATCTCTATAGCGTTGTGGGCAGTGAAATGCCCGCAAGCTGGCACCTAGAGGCGCTCAAAGCGCAGGCAGTAGCCGCCCGCACCTATGCCCTCTATCAGCGGCAAACCAGCGGCAACACTGTGTTTGACGTGGGCAACACCACTCGTTGGCAGGCCTATGGCGGTGCCGAAAAGGAAGCCAGCAGCACGATCGCCGCTGTGCAGGCCACCCAGGGTCAGGTGTTGACCCACAACGGGCAGATCATCAACGCGGTCTATCACTCCTCATCGGGCGGGCATACAGAAAACTCTGAGGATGTGTGGGTGAGTCCGCTGCCCTACTTGCGCGGAGTGCCCGACTATGACCAGTCTGCTCCCGTGTTTCAGTGGTCGGAAACCTTTACCGCCGACCAGATGCGGCAGCGAATCACGGGCATTGGCAATATCGTCCGGTTTGAGCTGGTGCAAGCCTCGCCAAATCAGCGGTTGCGGCGGGTGCGCGTGGTGGGCGATGCGGGCAGCAAGGAGCTAACGGGTGATCAGATTCGGCAGGCGCTAAATCTCCGCAGCACACTGTTTACGATTCAGCCCCAGCTTGGACAGATCGCCAGCGCTCAGGGTGCGGCTGCTCCGCCCAGCTTCCAGGTGACAGGGCGCGGGTTTGGTCACGGCATTGGCATGAGCCAGTATGGCGCGTTTGGCATGGCGGCGCAGGGAGCCAGCTATCGAGATATTGTGACGCACTACTATCGAGGCGCGATTCTGTCGCGGATTCGGGTGCAATAGGGCACGAACCGAGTCGGCAGGCGACATGTTCAGCGACATGTTCTAGCTTCCGATTCCGGTTCTACCCAGGTTTCCACCTCGATTTGCTGGGGCCGCGTTAGCACCATAGCAATGTCTTTTTCGTAATAGGCCGCCTCGTTAATAAACACGGGAAAAACCGGGTCTTCGCCCGCATAGGCAATCGTTTCCCCCGTCAGCGATAGGAACATTGGGTCGCCGGGATGAAGCGGTTGATAATCTTGCCCCTGAAGCTGTGGATGAATCATCGCTTGTAGCCGTCCTTTAGAGTCTTTGGGATAGGGCACCGTACCGAGATATTGGTAAAGGGTCAGCGGATGGGGCGCTGTGGTTGGTGTGTCCTGGTTCAGCCTGTCTAGATAGTCTAGGGTTTGCAACACCAGCGCCTCGGTACGGTGAAACAGGTCTGCTTCCAACACGCCCTGAGCAACTGGGCCAACTTCCAGACAAAAGCCAAATCTACCGAGCGATCGCAGTGCGTCTTGCTGGCGGCCTGAGTTTGCTGAGCTGTAGACCCGCAAAGCGGGCTGCTGAGCGCTGAGGGCGGCTGCCAGTTGCAGCTTGAACGGGTGGTGATCATCCAAAATCAGCGTCAGACCCATGTTGGCGGTGGTGCTGTGGAGGTCGAGAATCACATCAGCGGGGGTGGAACCCGTGGTTCCAAAGTGGCGGGAAATTTCTTGAGCCCGCGCCACCTCATAGGCGGCAGGGGTGGGGGTGGCCAACGACTGGCGATCGCAGCAGCGGTTCATATCCTGATCGACATAGCGCACCCCAGCGGCGATCGCCGCCTGATTGCTCAGCAGTGTCCGCGTATCAAAGCTGGGCCGCTGCACCAAATGCGGCTGCTGCTCAAACCGCTGTACGAGATAAACCCCGGTGAGTTCGTTGCCGTGGGTGCCGCCGACAATCAGTACCCGCTGAATCTTGTTCATCGTTCATAGCCCTCCGCGAAAATTCGCCTTTTGGCCGCAATGAAGATTAGAATAGCGGCAACTAGCGATGTGTTATTCAACATATTAGACATTGCTCGATGTTCAAATTGGCATAATCTGCGCCAAATCATCTGCGCCAAGTCATCTGCGCGAAACCCGATGCAAGACTCTCAGGACAGAACTGCTGAGCCAGAGCCAGCCGCCCTTTGGAGCGAGCTAGAGTTTCGGCATTTGGAATATGCGATCGCCGTGGCCGAGCATCGGGGCTTCATTCTGGCGGCGATCGCCCTGGGGCTAGATCAGGGGTTTCTCAGCAAGCAGATCCAGCGGCTCGAAGCTCGGCTGGGCTTTCCCCTGTTTAACCGCAAGACGCGCCCGCTGGCGATTACCGAGGCGGGGCATGATTTTTTGGAACAGGCAGGGCAAATTCTCTCCCAAACGCGGCGAGCCGTGGCGCTGGCGCGAGAAACCCACCAGGGCAAGCGCGGCCGATTAGACATTGGCATCAACACCTCTATCGCCAACAGCAAGCTGCCGGAAATTTTGCAGGCGTTTCACCAGCAGTTTCCCGAGGTGAGCCTGGTGCTGCATGAACTGGCGTCCTATGACCAGATCGCCCAGTTGCAGACCCGCCAGCTCGACATTGGCTTTTTTCATCGGCATAACCTCCAGACGCTTGATGCAGAAGTCCATCTGGGTATGTCTACGCTGCGGGTGCTGTGTGAACCGCTGGTGGCCGTGTTGCCCCAGCGCCATCGGCTGGCCAGACGGGCAACCGTGTCGCTGATAGACCTGCGGGGCGATCGCTTCATTCTGCCGCCCCACAGCCTGCTGCGGGGGCTGCGCGACGAGATTGAGCGGGTCTGTCAACAGGCAGGCTTCAAGCCGCGAGTTGAGCAGGAAGCCGCCTGGATCACCACCGTGCTGAGCCTGGTGACGGGTGGGGTGGGCGTGTCGCTGCTGCCGGCCAATGTGAAACATCTCCAGCGCAGCGGCGTGGTCTATCGCGATCTTCAAGACGACCTGCCCGATCTGGAAATTGTTGCAGTTTGGCAGACCCGCCACCCGTCTGTAGTGCTGGCCCAGTTCCTGGCGGTGGTGCAGGCGGCAGCAGACCGCTAGACGCTGGCTGGCTAAAGTGCTGAGCGCAGCTTTGCAAACCGCGTTCAGCAGACGAGGCGATCTAACTGTAATAGGACTTACGCAATTGAATGATTTTTCGTGGGCGCAGCCCACGAAAAATCATCCAGCATCTATAAAACTCGTTTCAACTGCGTAAGTTCTGAATTTCTTGAACACAATTTTGGGATTGACCAACTTGTCCGCAACTGGTAGAGTCCTGCATTCAATCGCGACTGAATATTAGATTTGATATTTCGATCTAATGACTTATTGTGCAGGTTGGTTGTGACAGTTTTGCGAACTCGGTATTTAATAAGAGATAAGCTGTGCATGAGGAAGGAGAAAGGTGCGATCGCCATTGGATGAGGTGATACAAAACCTCTCACAAGACCCCAATCTGCTGCGCATCAAGAAGTTGCTGATTTACGCCAGCAGGCAAATCTGGGAGCGAGATCCAGTGCAAATTCAGCAAGCAGATCTATATCCGCTGGTGCAAGACCTGCGGACACAGTATCCCACGCGCCAAATCCTGGAGGGTCATCTGACGGCCCTCGTCAACACGCTCAGCAAAGTAACCGAATATACACTGGTCGCCAATGCTGCGCTCAGCCATCTGGAGCCGCTATATCCGGTGAACGAGTCCCTGTCGCTGACGGCCAGCCCGCAAGCCTATCAGCAAGTCGCCGCCCAGCTTGAGCAAAACCCCAACGGGATACGCATCAAAAAACTCCTGTTCTCTGCCTGCACCCAGACCTGGGAAAATGACCCCCAAGTATTAAACCAGCATTCGCTGGTGGAACTGGTGCAGCGGCTGCATCGTTTGACCGCTACGCCCCAAACCCTCGACGCTATCCTCACCAGCATTGTGCGGACGCTAAACCGTCAGACGGAATATACCCGCGTTGCTCAAACGATTATCTCTGCCTTTGCGCCTCTGTATGGCGACGGACTGGAACTGACCCAGGCAAACCTGGCAACACCCGTGGCTGACACGGCGGATGAGACGCGCATCCATAGCCCGGTGGCGCTTTCCCCGCCGTCCGATGTGGTCACGCCAGCGCTTTCAGAAGCTGAGAGTTTTCCAGAGTCAGCCGTCCCCGCATCCGCTGCTCTAGCCGCTGCCACTTCAGAATCTGCGGCTCCTCAGCCCCTCAGCCCCGATGACCCGGCGGCGCTAGTTGATCTGCGGCTGGCCGTGATGAAATATGCTAATCCGCTGCGGGCAAAGCTGCTGCTATTTGCGGTGTTGCATGAGCCGCTGCCGCCAGGTCTGCCTGCCTGGACGCATCTCAAGGGCTATGATCTAGATGCGCTGTTGCGGCAAACGCTCCAGCAATATCCGACCTTGACGGCACTCAAAGCAGATGTGATGAGGATAGCTGAGCGGCTGGCAGCGCTGGAATTGGAGGGCGATCGCCCCGCCGCCACCCATGACACCAGTCCCTATCACCCCGTTGCCAGCGCCCTCCTCCGCGCCCTCCAGCCGTTCTATCCTATTACCACTCCTGAACATCCTGCGGCTCCTGCGTCCGCCGAAGTATCTGAGCATTGCCAGTCTTACCTGGGGGCGCCGCCCCCAGCTCCAGCCCGCCCAGACCCCACAGGCATTGTGGGTCAGCTAGAATCCGCCCCAGAATCCTTCCAGAACAACGCCAGCGGGAGTGAGCCGTCCTGTGAATATCTATGACTCCTCAAGAACTGCTCCAGCGCTACGCCCAACGCGAAACTCACTTTGGCGGTGAAAACCTGGCCGGTGCTTGCCTTGCCTTTGCCGACCTGATTGGTATTGATCTGAGTCGCGCCGATTTGCGTCATGCCAACCTCTCCCTGGCCTACCTGAATCGGGCGAACCTCAGCAAAGCCGCGCTCGACCATGCCCTGTTGAGCGGCGTCAACCTCAGCCAGGCGGTGCTAACTGGGGCCAGCCTCAACGACGCCGATCTGCATGGCGCGATCCTGGCGGGAGCCGACCTGCGGAGCGCCACGCTGACCCTGGCTGATTTGCTCGATGCCAACCTCAGCGATGCCGACCTGCGCAATGCCGACCTGGGCGGTGCCAACCTGACGGGAGCCTGCCTGCGCGGGGCCAACCTGCGGGAAGAAAATCGCCGCTATACTGCAAACCTGCGTGGGGCAACGCTGCACAAAGCTGACCTGCGCGGGGCCAACCTGACGGGCGCAGACCTGTCACGGGTTGATCTTCGAGAAGCCGACCTCAGTGAAGCCACACTGCGCAGCGCCAACCTCAGCGGGGCCGACCTCAGCGGGGCAAATTTGCGGGGGGCGTTTCTCACGGAGGCTGACCTGTCTCAGGCGCACTTACGGTATGCCAACCTCGCCAATGCCAAGCTGGAAAGAGCCATCCTGACCGAGGCTGATTTGCAGCATGCGGTGCTTCGGAGTGCAGTGTTGCCCGATGCCCAAATGACCCGCGCTGAGCTAAAAGGTGCCATTCTGGCGTTTGCTCAACTCAGCCGCGCCGACCTCAGCCGCGCCAACTTGCAAGGCGCAGATTTGCAACATGCCCAGCTTACCGATGCCTACTTGGCGCGGGCCAGCCTGGTGGACGCCAACCTTACCGAGGCGAGTTTGGTGCGGGCAGAACTCAGCAGTACGGATTTGGCAGGTGCAATTTTGCAGGGCGCGATGATGCCAGATGGCTCGGTGGGCGATCGCTAAATCAGGGGTCAAGGGTCAGGAGTCAGACTGGAAGCGCTGGCGTGTCTTTGCTTCAGCCCTGGCTTAAAACCGCCGCCCCAGCAGCCGCTGCCTCATTCCATCGGCAATCTTTTGTCCTAAATACTCAGGAATCAAATTCTCGTTCGGCCCCAGCAAATAGAGAATCAGCCGCGTGCGCCCGCGCCACACCAGCAGGTTGGCATTCACCACCAGTAAATCCTCTTGCCAAATGGCATACATCACCTTATAAAACAGCCCTGGCTGGTTATCCGCCTCGATCAGCAGCGCCGGCAAATGAAACACTGGATCTACATAAAACTCAGTTTCCACCTGCTCCAACCCAGCATCCAGGTTGAACTCCACCGCCAACATCTCCTCCACCTCAAAGCGCCCGCCCAGCGCCTCGCGAATCGCCCGACACACGTTTTCAGCCGTTTTTTCACTCAGCGCTTTGCCGCTCCGGGCCACCACTAGCTTGATAAACACCAGCATCGGCGGATAAATCTGCCCATAGAGGCTGAGTCCGTGGATCGTCAGCCCGTAAGCCGCCAGCACGCCAAAAATGTCGCTGAGCAAAAACGACTGGTTGCGATAGGCAAAATGCAGGGCGCTCTTGTTGCCCTCTGGCTTAATCTCGATAACAGCCTGACGGCTCTTGTAGAGCTGATAGGCGAGTCTCAAATTCTGAAGCTGGATTTCACTGCTGACAAATTGCTCATAAAACTGTGGAAACGCCCGATTAAAGCGTTTCAAAAGTTCCAGCGTCGTTGGTTTCAAGCCCGGAGCCATATCTGGGGAAAGCCTTCGTGTGCCCACATGATGGATTCTGAATCGACTCCTGAGAACTGGGCAGCAGCACGGTATCTGCCCAAAACAGTCTGATTCTCAGGATGACGGTGATTTCGCCAGTAGGGCGACGCAGTAATGCGCTTCTATCTTAGAAAACCCTAACTGTAGGTCAATCTCTCACAAATTGCACCCCTACTTTTGGCGAATTTCAAACAGGACAGCCAAGGTTGCCTCCCTCGAGTTCATCAAGCCAGATAGAGCCAATTGGGGAGCGACGCAGACTAGGATTAAATCGGCTGACTAATCAACAAACCAATCCAGGATCAGCGCAGACTCGGCAGCCAGGGCGGGAGCAAAATCATTCCAACGCACAAGTCCTTTTGGGAACGAGAGATGAAAGCTATACTATGCTAATACTGCTTAATGCTGCTGTTCCCACCTTACGTCTAGGCTACGCACTCGCATGGGCTTCTGGAAAAGCTTATTCACCGCTTCTGATGCTGCCGCTGCGTCCAGACCGGCCCAACCTGAGGGACAGGCGGCACCCGTGATGACGACCAACAGCGGGACTCGCATCTTTTTTAGCACCGATCGCGAGATTGACCTCTATGAGCTAGAGGAACTTTGTGATGCGGTGGGCTGGTCGCGTCGCCCGTTGCGCAAGGTCAAAAAGGCGATTCAGCATAGTTTTTTGGTCGTGTCGATGTGGGAGCAGCGGGGCGCTCAGCGGCGACTGATCGGGTTTTCGCGGGCTACGTCCGACCATGCCTTTAACGCCACGATTTGGGATGTGGTGGTGCATCCCGATTTTCAGGGCAAGGGTCTGGGCAAAGCCTTGATGAAGCAGGTGATTAAAAAGCTGCGTAGCGAAGATATTAGCAATATCACGCTGTTTGCCGATCCGCAGGTCGTCGAGTTTTACCGCCATCTGGGCTTTATGTCTGACCCGGAGGGGATTAAGGGAATGTTTTGGTATCCCGACTAGAGCCGGAATCTAAGGATGAAGGGTGAAGGCTGAGGGATGAATGGGGCTAGAGCGGGGCGCGTTGGGCAGGAACGGAGCCGTTTCTAGCGCCTGTTCTAGCGCCTGTTCTAGCGCTTGGTTTGGTTGAGCTGGCGGGCTTGTTGTACCCAGAGGGAAACCTCCCCTAGCGGCGGGCAGAGGTCTTGACGTTGCATGGTGGCCACTTGTAGCCGCATGAGATGGCGGTGGAGATTGGGCAGGGCGACTTCGGCCAGTTGGGGGACGGAGATGATGCCCGCGTGTAGCAGCAGCCCGCAATAGGTGCAGCCGACGGCGGGAATGCGGGCCAGGTCGGAGAGCGCGGCCCATTTATTAACATGCTTGGGATGAAGCTGGAGTTGGGCAGCGAGGTTGTGGCGCTGGGCAGGAGTTTGGGTGCGCCGCCAGAGGTCGAGAGTGGTCTGGATATTGGCTTTGGATAGCAAGTCTAGGTGTTTTTCGCTGAGGCCGGGGAGCTGGGCGATCGCCCAATTGCAAGAGCGAATGGGTTGAGGGAGGGTTTGACCCGGTTGGGAGGGCATCTGAATCTGCACCTGAGCGGATGGAACATGGATGGAGTACGAGACGAGATGAGCAGCGCAGTTAGGCATTGAGCAGCATCTCATCAAGGCTTAGATCCATCATGGCATGGGCAAGACGTTAGCCGATTGCCAGGTGCGGAGATGACGACTGAATTCCGAAAAATTGTGAGGAATTGTCTACAAATGGCGGTTTTCTGGGCAGGAAGCGGGCACTTTGAGTAAGTTAAAGTGTATCTAAAGATACTTTTACGTTTTTGCACTCTAGCAAGCCCTATGAAACCGACCCATCGAAGCAGTAGTGTCCAACCGGATGACATTGGCGGCGCGATCGCCCCTCGGTTGCAACCAGACGCGGACTCTGCTGCCGATTTTGCTGGCGCAGCGGACAGCCTGGTGGATAGCCTTTATGCTCAGCAGCCCGGCTTTTCTGCGTCTTCCCGGCGGGTGCGCAGCCTAAAACGGCAGCAGCAGGCAAAGGCGATCGCCGAAGACCGCTTAACCCAGATTGGCGAAGATTTGCTGGGACTGGCGGATGATCTGCGATCGCTTCATCCTCACCTGTCGGACTCGCTCGACGACGCCTGGAGTGATGTGGAACAAGCACTAGAGCTGCTGCTGGATGAAGCAGCCTGGTAGGAGATGGTGACGAGGTGACGGGGCAGCTTGCTCCATCACTCCAACACTCCATCCCTCCCTCACTCCATCCCTCCCTCACGTCTGCAATACCAAACGAGCGCTGCAAATAGACCCGTGCCAGCGACATATTTCAGCAGGTCGGGCACGGCTGGATTGGGCGAGAAGAAGCCTTCGATGATACCCGCAATCACCAGCAGGGGCACAACGCCATACATCAATTGAGCCGCCTGGGTGCTGTGGCATTTCAGCGCATCAACCCGGCGCAACCGTCCAGGAAATAGCAAGGCGCGGGCGATCAGCAGTCCTGCCGCTCCCGCTAGAAAAATGGCGGGCAGCTCCAGCGCGCCGTGGGGAAAGACAAACGCCCAGAAGGGAAACGCCAGATTGTTTTGGCCAACGAGCGTGGCGATCGCCCCAATATTCACCCCATTGAGCAGCAGAATATAGACCGTGGCCAGCCCTGCCGTAATGCCACCAGCCGCTGCGGCAAAAGACACCTTCAGATTATTCACCATAATATTGCTGGCGGCGTAGGGTTCTACACCCACAATCGAACCCATCCAAAGCTCCTGGCGATCGCGCACCTGGCGAATAATGCTATCGGGCACCATCAGGTCAATAAAGCTGGGATCGCGCCAGGCATACCACCAGGCCATCAGTCCCGCCAGCACAAACAGCCCAGTGGCAACGGCAATGTAGCCCGCGCATTGCTGCACCACCGCCGGAAACCCCGATAGATAAAACTGGCGCACCGCCTGCCACTCTTGTCGCCGCAGCCCTTGATAGACCTGGGCATAGCCCCGAGTCGTGAGGGCTTGCAGCTCTTGAGTCAGGTGGGGGCTGATGTGCTGAGCGCGAGCCAGGTCGCCCGACACGGCTCGATAAAGGCTAGCAAGCTGATGAATTTCTGTCGCTGTCAAAGACTTTAGCCCGCGCCGCTCGGCCTGTTGTAGCAGTCGGTCGAGTTCGCTCCAGCTTGGTTCTCGGCGGGCAGTCCAGCGGCGAAAGTCCATTGGGGGAGGAGGGGGTGACGGAGTGACGGAGTAATGGGGTGACGGAGTGATGGAGCAAGAAACGAGTGAGGACTGGTTGCGGCTTGTCGTAACCTCTAACCCCGTCTCGCGTTAGCGTTGCGGAGCAACAACCCCCAACCCCTGCTATGTGACGATGTATCACGCCTCTAAGCGAGAAAAGTGAAACTCTATCGATGCGTAGTCTACGATAGCATCAGTCCTTTGCGCTCTGGTGGGCTGCTTGCCAGCCTTTTTCGATTTTATGACCTCTAGCCCTAGCTCCGGCCCAAACTCTCCTGACTTGACCCAGCCGCTCACCATTGGGAATGCCGTGAATGTGGGCTTTCGGCTGTATGGAGCCAAGCTAAAGCCTTATTTGCGACTGGCGGCGATGTCTACGCTGTGGGTGCTGCTGCCGATTATTTTGGCGATCGCCCTCGGCGTGTTCTATATCAGCACGCAACGCTATTTAACAACGCTGGGGCTGGTGATTCCGGCATGGATTGTGCTGATGGCGTTTTGCTCGGCTCGGGCCTATGCCCTGTCGGCGGCGATCGCTCGACTGGGCTATGCCGAACTCACCCAGCAGCCAGAAACCGTAGACACGGCCTATCGCTTTACCCGCGCCCGCCAGTGGCGGTTTTTGGTGGCAAGCGTGCTGCTATTTGGGCTAGGAATCCTCGTGACGCTGGGGTTCTATTTAGTGGCGGCGATTGTCGTGGCGCTGGTGTTTGCCTTTGTTGGCGGCACCGAGTTTTTGCTCAACCCCCAGTCGGCGGCCCTGGTAAATCCGGGTCTGCTGATTCTGGCATTTCTCGTATTTTTGGGAGTTATTGGGCTGTTGATTTGGGTGCTGACGTGGTTTAGCATTCGGTTTGCCATTCCCGAGGTGCCGCTGGCGGTCGAGCCAGGGCTAACGGCGACGCAATCGCTAGGGCGCAGTTGGGAGCTAACAGACAAAAACGTCGGGCGAATTTTCTTGATTTTGCTGGTGACGTGGATTGCCACGATCCCGCTGCAACTGGTAATTCAGCTAGTTTTGGGGCTGGCGCAAGAGGCGATCGCCCGCTTTTATCCCGAAACGTCTCCCCTCTACAGTGTCCTGACGGTCGGCAGTAGTTTCCTGATCAGCCTGCTGCTGGGCATTTTTCCCCTGCCGCTCTGGCAATCCATCAAAGCAGTGGTTTATTATGACTTGCGCCGTCGTCGCGAGGGGATGGGGCTACAACTGAGCAACCCCCCGCTCGACGAATCTGAGTTTGGATCTGCTGACTTACAAGATTCTGACCCTTCTGCCTAGAGTTTCTGCCTGAGAGTTCCTATTTTCGCCTAACCGCCATGCGCTTTTTAAACCGGGTTAACCTCAACACTCCCGAAAGCGTCGAGCTAGAGTTTTCGCTGGCGGGCATTGGCAATCGGGCGCTGGCGCTGCTGATCGACTATCACATTGTGGCGCTGTCGCTGGTGGCGTTTTCCCTCCTGTGGGTGTTTCTCTCGACTCGGCTGATGGCGTATCTCAGCCAGCTTGGTGGCAACTACAGCGCTTTGCCGCCCTGGCTACTGGCGCTGTTTGTGTTAGGCACGTTTGTCATCTATGCGGGCTATTTCGTGGGTTTTGAGGTCTATTGGCAGGGGCAAACGCCGGGCAAGCGCGTCGCCAAAATTCGCGTCATCCGCGACGACGGCCGACCAATTGGACTGACCCAGGCAGGACTGCGATCGCTCCTGCGCCCGATCGACGACTTCTTTTTCATGGGAGCGTTATTCATCCTCTTTGGCAAACGGGAAAAGCGCATTGGCGACTGGGTAGCGGGCACGCTGGTGGTGCAGGAAAACCGCAGCCGCACTAAGCCTGCCATGACCCCATCCGACCGCGCCCAGAAATTAGGAGACTGGCTGCCCACGCAGTCCAACTTAGAAAATCTTCATCCTGACGATGTGGCCGTCATCCGCGAATACCTGGGTCGCCGCCCAGACATGACCCGCAAAGCCCGCCACGACCTCAGCTTGCAACTGGCCCGCCAAGTGCGATCGCGCATTCAGCTTGAGGAGTTACCGGCAGGACTGAACTCGGATGAGTTTTTGGAAGCAGTGTACTGGGCGGTGAGGCGGGGGAGTGACGGAGTGACGGAGTGACAAAGTAGTTGCCCGCTCTCCCTCTCTCTCCCTCCCTCCCTCTCCCTCTCTCTCCCCCTTACGCCTCAATCACCACGCGCAAGTTACCCCGTTTTTTGACGACGCGGCAGGCGGTGGTGCTGCCCACGCGCTCAAACTCCAGATCGAGGAGAGTGCTGCCGATCCGCAAGTTTTGCAGTGAGAGCTGGTGCATCGAGTCGGGCAGGGCCGGTTCGATGATGCGGAGGTGGTTGCCTGGGGCGTTGGGGATGGGATTAATCATCAATTGCACCAGGTGAAAGACCGTGCCCGTGGCCCAGGCCTGGGGAGAACAGGCGACCGGATATTGCACAGGGGCAGTGCCGGGGGTGCGTTCATAGCCACAAAAGAGTTCGGGCGGGCGGCAGTAGGGCTGCTGCAAAGTCATGTCGAGCAAGCCCTGAGTGACTTCCAGGGCGGCGTTGGTGAATCCGAGCGATCGCAGTCCGACGGCAATCAGCCCATTGTCGTGGGGCCAGACCGAGCCGACATGGTAGCCCATCGGGTTATAGGCGGGCGACAGGCTGCTGAGGGTGCGGATGCCCCAACCGCTAAACAGGTCGGGAGCTTGCAGGCGTTCGGCGACGCTGTGCGCCCTCTGCGGGTCAAAAATGCCCAGCCCCAGGCAGTGTCCGGGGTTGGAGGTGATGCTATCAACGGGTCTGCCCTCGCCATCAAGCGCCAGCGCGCAAAAGTCCAAATCTTTGATCCAAAAGTCTTGATTAAACCGGGTTTTAAGATCCTGCGCTTCGGCTTGCCAGCGATCGGCCAGATCAAATCGCTTGTAGAGACGGGCGATGTCGCTGAGGCGCAGCTTGGCAGCGTAGACATAGGCCTGCACTTCACACAGGGCGATCGCCCCCTGTGCCATTTTGCCTTGGCGATCGACGATGCAGGTGTCGGAATCTTTCCAGCCCTGGTTGGGCAAGCCCCGCCGCGATCGCCGGTTATAGCTGAGGTATCCCGTGTCTCGGCAAGACCGATCGATCCAGTCCATGGCGGCGAGGGCGTTGGGCCAGAGGCGATCGAGCGTGGCTTGATCATGCGTCCAGGCATAGTAGTCGGCGTAGAGCAGCAGCCACAGCGGCGTTGCGTCCACCGTGCCGTAGTAGGGCGTGTGGGGAATTTCCTGGCAGCGGGCGAGTTCTCCAAAGCGCAGCTCATGGAGGATTTTGCCGGGGGCTTCGTCGCGCCAGTCGTCGTCGGCTTTGCCCTGATAGTGCGCCAAGACCGTCAGGGTTTCGCGGGCGATCGCCGGGTCGAGAATTAGCGTCTGCATCGCCGCAATAATTGAGTCGCGCCCAAACAGCGTAGAAAACCAGGGCACCCCGGCCGACAGAGCCTTGCCCTGCTCAAAGGTCTGCCGCAGCAAATAGACATCTTGCTCAGCCCGCTCCAGAATTTGGTTAATGTCTTTGTTGTCGGTGCGGATGCGGGTGGTGGCGGACTGCCACTCATGTTCCTCCATTTGCTCAGCAGCTTTGGCCTGCACCAGCGTCGTCGGTGGGCTAACGGTAGACACATGGCGACCGTTCATCCGCATTTCCAACCGATAGCCGATCTGGGCAGTCTGGTGGGGGGCAAGAGCCAAATACCAGACAGCGGTGTAGCCCTTGAGAAAATGGGGGCGCTGGTGCGAAAACTGGATGTGAGACTCCGCAAGCAGCCCGTCTCGCCCTTGATAAGCCAGCGTCAGTTCGGCGGGGTCAGGCAGGGAACTCGGTACAAAGCGGGACGGCTCATCGTCGGACTCTGCAACACCCGTGGTTGGCGTCACCTGGCGCAGCAGTTGCCCCCGCTCGCCCCGCTGAAACCCCCGGATTTCAAACAGATCCAGAAAATCGGCATCAAAGCTAAGGCTCAGCTCGAACCGCACGGGGGACGTGCTGTAGTTGGTCAGGGTCAGCTCTTCAAACAGGCCGCCGTTGAGCACCATTTCTCGGTGGATGCCGAGGGTATCGGCCGGCAGGCTGTCGTCAATCAGCGGATTGGTGCAGAGGGCAGAGAAGGCAAATCCCTTGGTGGCGCTGCTGCTGAGCAACACGGGCGATCGCCCTGCAATTTGCAGTTCCAGGCGGCTGAGAAACCGAGTGTCTCGGCAAAATAGCCCCAAACTAGCGACGGTGCTGTCGTCTAATCGGCTGGAAATATTGCCCAGCGTGTCAATAATTAAAAATAGGTCGTCATCCTTTAGCGTCAGAGTCGGCTGGGGGCGATCGCTGGCTACACACGCCCACTCAGCCCCTGGGGACTGGCTAGCGGGCATAAACGTGCGTCCGTCAAGTTCAATCATGTCGGGCATGGCTTCTGGAGGCGAGACTGCGGTTTGGCAAAGGAAAATGCTTGGAAAAGAAAACGCTAAGTTAATCACTTGATTCATCAATCAGGATTGATGAATCAGGGGCGGACAGTAAAAACTCAGACACAGGAATCAGCGCGGCGCGCACCAGCCCGATGCTCAAGATGCTAAATAAGTTGCATCTCAAGACCAATCCACAGCCTCAGGAAATTGAGCACTGATTTTTGACAGGTCAATAATCAGCGAATATTTTAAGAACTGTCTCAGACCGGATTCCAGATTGAGATGTCCTCTTGTGCGCTAAGCTACATCCGCTACATCTGGCGCAAGGCGACTTTATAAAGCTCAGAATAAAGCTCAGATGGAGCTAATATTTATTGGCAAAATCATCCCTGGGTCGGTTGCTAGAAAATAGCGTTAGGCACTCGCTTCAGTGTGCCACGACTCGTTTAAAGTTAGGCTGAATTAATCGTAAAAAATTTTGAGATAGTTATTTCGCTCATGTTTGACTCTTTTTGAATCACGGTTTTGCCGGGTTCAAACGCTGTCTTGGGAGCATGAAACCCTATAAAGGTGGCTCAAGATCACCCTCAGTTCTGCATCACCAAATCTGCATCAGAAAACCTGGAAAATCAGCCTGAACTAACGCACAATTCGGATGGGATTCACAAAAAAAGAGTGCAAATTGGATTTGCACTCTTAGTTTTCATGCTTTTTTAAAGCAGCTAAAGATTGCTGAGATTCAAGACACGTTGATCAGCGGTTGCTCGATTGGCTGGCTCGGCAGAGCTGCATCGCTTTGGGGCAAAGGAGCCGCTAATAAATCACCTGTTAGCGATTGGGCCAACAGCCGACGATAGAGGTCGCTCAGGCGAGCCGCCACAGCGCCCCAGCTAAAGTTTTGCTGGACGCGCAGAGAAGCCTGACGGCGCAGACGATAGGCCCACAGGTCATCGCTAAGGATGCGGGCGATCGCCCCGGCAAACCCGTCCACATCTTGCGGAGCCACCAGCAGCCCAGTTTCTTCGGGCACCACGGCAAACCGCAGCCCGCCCACATCGGAGGCCACCACGGGCGTGCCGCAAGCCATCGACTCCAGCGCCACCAGACCAAAGGGTTCAAACTGGCTGGGCACCACGCAAACATCGGCAGCAGTGTAGTACAGCGGCAGGCGATCATGCCCGACTTGCCCCACAAATTCCGTAATTACATTTAGTCCCAGTTCTGCCACTAGAGACTGGATGCGATCGCGCTCCGCCAGACTATCGGCATCATCGGCCGCCCCCACCAGCAGCAGGCGTAGAGGTTTTTGCGCCAGGGCTTCTAGATGTTGAACTTGGGCACAGGCTCGCACCAGCGTTTCGATGCCTTTGCGGGGGTCAAACCGGCCCACATGCAGCACGACGCTTTCCGAGGGCGAGAGACTCAGCGCCGAGCGGGCTTCACTGCGAGACATTTGATGGAACACGTCCAAATCGGTGCCGCCGGGGATAATTTGCACGTTTCCCGGTGTCGCGACCAGTTCTCGCAAGGTTTCCTGCTCTTGCGGGCTAGTCGCTACGACGCAGTTTGCGCCGACAAGGGTGTGCCGTTCAACGGCTAGGCGATGATCCGCAACGGGCGGCTTTTGGGCCATGCCTGCATACTTCACTGCCGCCAGCGAATGATAGGTGTGCAACAGTTGAATGTTGCTTTCTTGCTTCAGTTGCAGCCCCACCCAGCCAGCGAGCCAATAGTGAGTGTGAACCAGCGGATAATGGAATCCGTCTTTGGTTTGAAACTTGCGGAACGCTTCCACAAAGGCGGGCATGTGCTCCAGCAGGCGATCGCGCGGGATAAACTCCTGCGGGCCGGCTACCAGGCGGATGGTGCGACAGTGCGGCGAATGCTGCACAATGGCGGGATCATCGGGATTGGTCTTGCGAGTAAACACGTCCACTTGCCAACCTAGCTTGGCCAGGGCCTCACTGAGCTGGCGAACGTAAACCCGGCTGCCGCTGGCTTCTTCGCGCTGAAACTCGAGGGCAGGGTCGTTGTGTACCAGAATCAGGGCGATCGCTTGGCGTTGGGGACCAGCCGCAAACGTCGCTCTAGGATGACGAGATTGGGATACGGGAGGGGTCTGGGACATTGCTAACCTCGTAGACTTTGATATCGTACCGGACTCCACAGCCAAGCCAAACTTCTCACAAGGACAGTGGAACACCTTCTGTCCGGCTGAATTGACCTCAGTTGTAAACAGAACAGATGCAAACAGACAAAACGAGCAGAATTGTTCACTTTCCACAGGTTATGCCCCTTGATCGTGCCTGGCCCTGCCACCCAATGCTGTATCGAACATGCCGCTTTTTGAATTTTTCTCCAAAAACATTCTAGAAGAACTAGTGGAGCCGGGTAGTGCCGTACAACACGATGCCAAGCGCTGCTCTCCGCCACTGGGCGCAGGCGCGTCAATCTCAGGTGCGTCGGTTTCAACAGAGGATTGTTGGCTGGAGGGAACACTCTAAAAATCGCAATCGAGAGGAACACCTAGATCACTTCAGCGGCAGCAGCGTGCTTCCCGGACAAAAGCCCGAAAAGCTCTACCCCGCTGCATCTTACCTGAGTCATCTCAAGTCAATAAACTGTCGCTACAACCAAACTATCGTTACGATCTATAAGCCTCTCATTGTTTCAGAATTGCAGCTTCGGCCCCAGGGAGGAGTTTAGCAACAGTTTTTATGAGGCTTTTAGGCGATTTTGCTAATTGCGACTGTAGCGGGCCAGGCTGAAGAGAGCAGAGTTGGCTGACAGGCGATCGCCGACCAGTTGGCGATAGACCTGCTCATAGCCATCGGTCATCCGTTGAACGCTGAAGTGGGCTTGCACATGAGCACGACAGGCGTGGCGATCAAGCTGGGGCACCTGGGCGATCGCCTCTACACACTCCTCTACAGAACGACACAGGAATCCCGTCTTGCCATGTGCAATCACCTCTGGGGTTGAACCCATCTCCATCGCAACTACAGGCGTTCCAGCAGCCATCGATTCCACCATCACCAAACCAAACGGCTCTCGCCAAGTAATCGGAAACAGCGTCGCAACGGCTCCCCCCATCAGCGCATTTTTCTGATGATGGTTGGCTTCGCCAAGATACTGAATTTGCTCTCCATCAATATGGGGCTTAATCTGCTGCTCATAGTATTCCCGATCCACCGCATCGATCTTGCCTGCAATCTTTAAGGGATAACCAGTCCGCTTGGCAATCTCAATCGCTAGATGGGTGCCCTTCTCGATTGACAGCCGTCCCAAAAATGCCAGGTAGGGTGGATCATCAGGCGTTGGATGAAACTTGTGACTTTCAATATCGATGCCGTTATACACCGTCGCGACATAGTTCAGCCCAAGCCGCGGTTCTCGCTGCGTGTGAGAAATGCTGACAAAAGGTTGCTGCCGTGCATAGGTAAACATCTTCTCGTTATCTGGTGTGAAGATGCCGTGCAAGGTATGAACCGTTGGCGTTTTTACCAGGTTTACATAGGGCAGCGCCACGCAGCCGACATGAGAATGAATCACATCAAACTCATGGGCACGTTCATAAACCTGCGCCATTTCCAACATCTCATAAATCCCATATTCCCTAACCGTATCATCCAGGCGCAAAGCACGCGGAGCAACTGGTTCCAGATTTGCCAGCGTCACCGAATCACCTGATGCGAATAGGGTGACTTCATGCCCCCGCCGGACCAATTCATCAGTCAATAAACTAACAACCAGTTCAGTGCCCCCATACATGGGTGGCGGAACCCTTTCCCAAAGCGGAGCAATTTGTGCAATACGCATTATTTGTGTCTCCTTTGTACGAACATAGCTAGCCGCTCACATCGAGCTTTCGGTCTAGAAATTCGCAGGAATTTATAAGGAATTCGCCGGAATTATTGGAAGCTTTGATACAGGGAGCAAGCGAGTCAGCAGCACTGGCTACCAGCATGACACCATCCAAGGACAACAAAGATGCAGAGATATGATGCAGAGACATGTAGATCCTCTAAACTTTAAATGTGAATTGGGAAACATAAAAAATTTAGCGGAACTGCAATTCACTTTTCAGTTTATCTACTGCAAATGCTTCCTAGTGGCTGTCAACATAAAATCTCGTCTTGTGATGTAACTGTACCAGATGTATCTGAGAAGTTTACGCCTCCTAAGAGGGATTAAGCCTTGCTCAATGGCTTAGAATAAAGGCTAAGAAAAATTTACAGAAAGAGCAATACGGATCTTCCTGCCAAGGGCAATACGGATAACCGTACTGGAGGCGATCGCCGTAATAAGCTGCTTATTTGCTAACAGAAACCTGGGGATCAAACTTGTTCTAGATTGCCTGAAAACAAAAGGCTCAAAGCGCGATCGCCCGTATTTCTAAACTTGCCAAAGGGTCAACCGTCTCCCTTGTAGGGGGCAGCGAAAAACCCTGCTAAAAGCACCAGGTGCCGCTTTTGAGTGAGTCTGTAGCACTCGCTCTCAATCTAACTAAAGGCATAGCTCTGCCTGTCCCACATAGCGAATGCCTGCGGGGGAGACCTCAAACCGGCAAGGAAGGACTTCTAGCCCCTGGGCGATCGCTGCCCGCAGCAGTTGCCCATAAACCGGATCAGCACTATCCCCCGGCGCAAACTGGGTACAGTCACCTCGGTTGATAAAATACAACATCACCGATCGCGCATCAGGCAACAGTGCTGCCAGCTCGCGCAGATGCTTTTGTCCCCGCTCCGTCACCGTGTCAGGAAACAAGGCCAGGCTACCCAGCGCCCAGGTCGTGTTCTTCACCTCGAGATATACGGGTGGTGCGTCTCCTCTGCCTCGCAATAAAAAATCTACCCGACTCTTCCTGTCCTGGCCATAGGGAACTTCTCCACGAATCTCCTGATAGCTGCCCAATGGAGCAAACAACCGTGCTTCTAACGCTGATCGCACAACGCGATTAGGCAGTGCTGTATTTACCCCTACCCAAGCACAAATGCCATCCTCATCGACTTGAATCATTTCCCAGGTGTAAGGCAGCGTCCGGTTTGGGTTATCACTGCGAGAAACCATAACGCGGCTGCCTGGACGATTAACGCCAGTCATCGGCCCCGTGTTCGGGCAATGGGCCGTCACTACTTCGCCACTATCTAGCTCTATATCAGAAAAAAACCGTTTATACCGCTTGATCAACACGCCAGACAATAGCGGCGGATAAGGATAAATCCAGTCCGTTAATTCCACAACTTGTCCTCTAAGCAGCGATCAGTTCCTAAAAGTAAAAATCGGGATGACAGGATTCGAACCTGCGGCATCCTGCTCCCAAAGCAGGCGCGCTACCAAGCTGCGCTACATCCCGAAGCAGTCATTCACACAACAAATCTCAGTATAGCCGATGTTGAAAGGGGAGTCCGTATTTGAAGCTTAAAACCTGCTTCTTAGGAGTGATACAAAAGGAATGCAATTTTGTACTGGGGTGCTATACTAGTATCTGCCTATATGCGGCAGTTAATGGCGAGCGTAGCCAAGTGGTTAAGGCAGCGGATTGTGATTCCGCCATTCGTGGGTTCGATCCCCATCGTTCGCCCTTTTAGCATCCTTTTCAAGACTTACGCAGTTGAAACGAGTTTTATAGATGTTGGAGGATTTTTCGCGGGCGTAGTCCGAGAAAAATCATTCAACTGTATAAGTCCTAAGCAGTTTTGACCTCTGGAAAAAAGGGAAAGAGCGGCAGCCAGGCTACCGCTCTTTCTTGCTTTTTTAAGGAACTGTGCTGGAAGGATGTGAGCTAATTAGCCAGCAGTCAGCTTTAAGGACAGGTTCCTGAACTGCTTACTTTAGCTAATTAACAAGGGCTACGCACCAGGATCATCGTTCAGACAAAAAGAAGGATTTCGCCTGGAACTACCCTAAATTTTCACCTCCCAATCTTCACCCTACTCTTCGTCATCATCCTCATCAGCCTCGTCATCGGCGTATTCATCGGTCAATTCATCTTCCTCCAGAACTCCGGAGAAAGCCTCATCACCAAAGCCGTGAGACGGACGAGGAAACTCGGTGCCTTCACGCATTCCCAAGCCTTCTGGCGGAGGGAATACATCAAATCCGCTATCCAAGTCATAGCTACGGGCCGTCAAATCATCGAGCACGACATCGCTTAATCCCATGTCTTCCAGTGCATCAAGGTCAACACTATTGGACTCTTCGTAGGCATTAAAGCCTGTCCCCGCTGGAATCAAACGACCAATAATAACGTTCTCCTTCAAGCCGCGCAGCCAGTCTGACTTTCCTTCGATCGCCGCTTCTGTCAGCACACGAGTTGTTTCCTGGAAGCTAGCCGCTGAGATGAAGCTATCGGTGTTGAGGGATGCTTTGGTGATCCCCAGCAATACAGGGGTGTATTCTGCTGGTGCGCCGCCCGTAATCGACATCGCCTCATTCACCTGCTGAATCTGGTGCAACTCCACCAGTTCTCCCGGCAGCATTGTTGTATCGCCCCCGTCATCAACTCTTGCCTTAGAAGTCATCTGACGAACGATCACTTCAATGTGCTTGTCAGAAATTTCAATCCCCTGGGATTGATAAACCGACTGCACCTCGTTCACCAAGAAGGTTTGCACCCTTTCCAAGCTGATTAGAGAAGCATCATGCACACCCAGCGTTTCCCGATGAAGATCAAAGAAGATCTCTAGAATTTCATGGGGATTGGCCGGGCCATCCGTTAGCGGTTCTGCCGTGTCCACTTCTTGACCGTCAATGATCAGCATGTTTTGACCCGGCCCGATCGGATACTCGGTGATGACGCCATCGGCTTCCACCACCTTGACCTGGACACTATCGTCATCGCTGTAGACCACCTGAGCCGTCCCCGGACGCCGTGCCAAAACGCAGGCTTCCTTGGGTTTCCGTGCTTCTAGGAGTTCCTCAATTCTGGGAAGACCCTGAATGATGTCGCCTGTTTTGGCACGTTCAAACACCAGCAGCACCAGATTGTCACCCCGTTGGACGAGATCAGTATCATCAATGTGCAGCACGGCACCCGCCGACACGCGGTAAGGACGAGCGAGACGCAGTTGAACACGATGTCCCAAAAGCCACAACGCCTCATCCTGGGCCTTCTTGAGACGGCTAAAAAGATCATCAATGTGGCTTGAAACGCCTTGTGGGAGTTTACTTTCCTCGGATTCAAGCTGTTGAGCCTCTTCTCGTGGAAGAGATCCTTGAGCTTTAAGCTTGAAGTAAAGACTTCCATAGGCAGGATACTTCTGAAGAATTTTATCCTGTATTGCTTTTGCCTTTTCCTGCAGGCGGTTCCTGATCTCCTCCTCGCTTGGTTGACTCCCAAATGCGAAAGTTGGAATCTGAATCTGATCGAGTTTCAGTAATTTACTGAGTTTCTCCCATTGGACATTAAGAGGCTGGATGAACTGCACATTCAAATTCTCAACAAACGTTTGCCAAGCTTTTGAATCACTGATGCGGATAACCTGGCCTGACTCATGAGAGCACACACCAGGAGCAATTTCACTTCCGGCTACAATTAAATCTCCTGGCTTGACATTAGGCTCTTTACCTTCCGTATCAAGAATCAAATTATCCGACTCACGAACGACGAGAATCCGACGAGCCGTTTCGTTGCTGCCGACGCCCCGCACTTCACCGCCTTCCTTGCAAAGGATTTCGGTGCGGGCGACTTCGTCTCCTGGCGAAATTTGGTCGCCATCTTTCACGAGTAGCGTGGTGAGAGTGCTGCCTTGGGTTTGGTCGGCGGGCACATCGCGACGAATGACAAGCGACTCCAGAATGACGAGCTGTAAGCGCAGCAGTTCGGGATCGCTTTCATCGGCGACTAGCTCGATATCGGCAGCAAGCTGGGGAGCGTCTTTGTCAATTTCGAGCACTAGTTGGGTGCGCAGCAGCTCTAACCCTTCGACAGACTTGACGCGCTCGCCATCTTTGTAAAGGGTGCGCTGAACTGCGCGAAGCTGGATGGAGCGCCCTGCGTCTTCACTGGTTGAAGACTGGCTAGGAACTGAAGGCTCGTCGGGTACGGCAAACTCTGTGACGGGGCGCAGCAGCAGCGCTGGTCCTTCTGGCGAATCGATGTATTCGACATAGCGCAGGTCTGTCAGGTTGAGTCCGGGAAGCATCTCTTCGCCAGGATTGGCAATGGTGCCGTTGCGGTCGATGACGGCTTCCGGATTGTCCACCATGTGAAGTTCACCGGGTTTAATCACGATTTCCCGAAGGATGTCGTTCTTTTGGGTGACTTCGACCACGCCGCTGCTTTGGCAGAAGATGTCTTTGACGACTTCGGTGCCCGCTTCGACGTATTGTCCATCTTCGACCAGCAGGAGTGAGATGTCTTTGTTCACCTCATGAGACTCTTCAGGAATCCAAAGAATCGTGCCTCCTTTGACCACTTCATAGCCGAGTTTGGCTTTTCCGCGCTTCTCTAGCTCGATGCCGGAGAACTTGATGATGCCGCCTGTCTGTGTGTGGTAGCGGTCGTCGATTAGCTCGGCGACGACCTGCTTATTCACGACCTTGGTGCCGGGGGTAGCGATTAGAGAGAAGCGCTGGTTGTGTGGCGTTTCGATGATGTAATGTTCGCGGCCCTGCTGGCTTTCTGCGATCACCCGAGCCTGGTTGAGCAAGACCGAGGCGGTGATGATTTCGACCTCACGGCCGGCTTTGCCTTCCCCGTCTTGCGGGAGGCGCACCGTCCCACCGTTTTCGGTGACGAGCTTGGTCTTCGCCAGGATGCTGTTGGCTTCGACGCGATCGCCATTTTTGACGACTGGTTCTGCGCCAGGCGGCAGGTTGTACACCTCACCCGACAGCACCCAAATGAGGCCACCCCGCTGGGCGATCCGGGTAATGTTGCCCTGGCGATCGCGCTTTTCTTCGGGCACCAGATCCGCAAATTTCACCTCACCGGCCAGGTCGGACGCGACATCCTTGCTGGCTTTTTCAGTCACTTTGCGAACCCGCCCGGTGGCTGGCAGTTCTGCCAAAATTTGGTCGGCAACCACCGTACTGCCTTCATGGGCGAACAGAATCGAGCCTTGCATCAGAGTGTAGGATTCCTTGCGGCTGCCCTGTTCGACGATGACATCGACGGATGGAGACTCGATAATCAGCGCATCTTCACCATGACGGGTGCGGAAGGGACGAGAGCGGAGGACATCGTCCTTACGCTTGAACTTGAGATGAACGGTGCCGTTAAAGCTGGCTCGAATGGTTGGTGCTTGCTCGCCAGTTACGGTGCCGCCCGTGTGGAAGGTGCGCATGGTGAGCTGGGTGCCGGGTTCACCAATCGACTGAGCGGCGATGATGCCGACGGCTTCGCCCATGTCTACGAGGTGAGCATGGGCTAGGCTCCAGCCGTAGCAGCGCTGACAGACAGAACGGGAGGCCTGGCAGGTCAGGGGCGATCGCACGACGACTTTTTCGACCTTGGCTTTGCCAATAATTTCTGCCACGTCGTCTGAAATTGGCTCGTTGCGGGCAATGATGACTTCGCCCGTTTCGGGATGGAGCACATCCTCAGCAGGGACGCGACCCAGCAGCCGATCCTTCAGCGGAATCAACACCCGTTCCCCGTCTGTCATGCTGCGGATCGGAATCCCCCGCTCGGTGTTGCAGTCTAGCTCCCGAATAATCACGTCCTGCGACACATCTACCAAGCGACGGGTCAGGTATCCAGAGTCGGCGGTTCGCAGGGCAGTATCCACCAGACCCTTCCGCGCGCCATAGGACGAGATGATGTACTCGGTAACAGTCAGCCCTTCGCGGAAGTTGGTCTTAATCGGCAGGTCAATAATTTCTCCCTGCGGATTGGCCATCAGACCGCGCATCCCCACAAGCTGGCGCACCTGGGAGATGTTGCCCCGGGCACCAGAAAACGCCATCATGTAGACCGAGTTCAGCGGGTTGCGCTCCCGGAAGTTTTGAACAACCGCACTGGTGAGGTCTTCGTTCGTGCTGTTCCAGGTGTCGATCACCTTCTGGAAACGCTCTACTTCAGTAATGTCACCTCGGGTGTAGCGCTCCTCGGTTTTGCGGATTTCATCTTCGGCCTCGTCGAGCAGTTGGCGCTTGCTAGACGGTACTTCCAAGTCGTCCACGCTAATGGACACACCCGCTCGTGTGGCAAACTTAAAGCCCAGATCCTTCAGATCGTCGGCAACTTGGGCGGTGCGGGCTGTGCCATAGTGTGTAAAAGACCAAGCAATCAGCTTGCGCAGTTGCTTCTTGTCAATGACGCGATTGCGAAACACGACGGGCTGTTCAGAATGTTGAATCGAATTGTGCTCTGTCATGATGATGTCCCGCCCCTCAGAACTTAAGAAAGGTTAGCAATATCGTTTGCCCTGTGATTCCCAAGCTGAATGACCGCCTGGAGAATTCAGCAGGTGCGGCGATCGCCTCGTTTGCTCTGGTCAGGAAAGAAGATCCTGTGCGAAGGGCGATCGCGCCTGCTGTAGCGCTAGTTAACCAGCGCTTCCTGTACGGTCTTGTGGTAGATAATGCGTCCTGGTGTCGTGCGAATATACTGAGACACCCGATTGCCCTCGGCATCTTCCCGAACGCGGCGATACTTGTAGAGCTTCGTCACAACGCCATCCTCAGACCGCTGTTCTTCTAATGGTGCGTCATCCGGCTCTGGCGCTTCCGCCTCACCGTCAAACCGCACCCAAACATAGGCATGTAAATCGACCTGCTGCTGTTCGTAGGCAATTACCACGTCTTCCATGCTAGAAAAGTAGCGGTCTTTCCCTTTGGTAGCGGCCGGGTTTTCCGCCGTCAGGTAATAGCAGCCCAAAACCATGTCTTGGCTAGGGGTCACAATTGGCCGTCCCGTCGCCGGTGAAAGAATATTATTCGACGCCAGCATCAGCAGCCGGGCTTCTGCCTGCGATTCCAGCGATAGCGGGACGTGAACCGCCATTTGGTCGCCGTCAAAGTCAGCGTTAAATGCTGGGCAGACCAGGGGATGAAGCTGAATCGCGCGACCATCCACCAGGATCGGCTCAAAGGCCTGGATGCCCAAGCGGTGCAGCGTCGGTGCCCGGTTCAGCAGCACCGGATGGCCGTCGATCACCTCTTGCAGCACATCCCAAATTTGGGGATCATTGCGCTGAATCAGTTTTTTAGCCGCCTTGATGTTGTTCACCAGGCCCTGCCGAATCAGCCGATGAATCACAAAAGGCTGAAATAGCTCGATCGCCATTTCTTTGGGTAGACCACACTGGTGGATCTTCAGCTTGGGCCCAACCACAATGACAGAACGCCCAGAATAGTCAACCCGCTTCCCGAGAAGGTTTTGACGGAAGCGCCCCTGCTTCCCTTCAATGATGTCAGACAGAGACTTGAGCGGGCGATTGTTAGCCCCGACCACCGTGCGCCCCCGTCGTCCGTTGTCAATCAGCGCGTCCACCGCTTCTTGTAGCATCCGCTTTTCGTTGCGGACGATAATCTCAGGGGCCAGGATTTCCTGAAGCCTGGCCAAACGGTTATTGCGGTTGATAACTCGACGATAGAGGTCATTGAGGTCGGAGGTGGCAAAGCGACCGCCGTCTAGCTGCACCATCGGACGCAAATCCGGCGGGATCACGGGAATCACGTCTAGCACCATCCATTCCGGCTTGGACTGGGTAGCGATGAAGTTGTCGATAACGCGCAGTCGCTTGATCAGCTTGGCCCGCTTTTGCCCTTTGGCGGTGGCAATTTCTTCCCGCAGTTGCTCAGCTTCCTTTTCCAGCTCCAGGTCTTCCAGCAGTCGCTGGAGGGCCTCAGCGCCAATCCCCACTTCAACACCAGTCAGTTGGGAGTCTTCGCTGTAAAGCTGATCCTCAATCTCAATCCACTGGTCTTCGGTCAGCAGTTGCTTGTAGCTGAGGTTTTCGGCGTTGCCGGGGCTGAGCACAACATAGGAGTTGAAATAGACAATCTGCTCCACATCGCGCAGCGGCATGTCCAGCAAAATAGCCATGTAGCTGGGGATGCCCTTGAGATACCAGACATGGGCCACAGGGGCAGCCAGCTTGATATAGCCCATGCGATGGCGGCGGACGCGGGATTCCGTCACTTCTACGCCGCAGCGCTCGCAGACGATGCCCCGGTGACGCACCCGCTTGTACTTGCCACAGTGACATTCCCAGTCTTTGGCGGGGCCAAAGATCCGCTCACAAAACAAGCCGTCCATTTCTGGCTTCAGGGTGCGGTAGTTAATGGTTTCAGGCTTGGTGACTTCACCGACGACCTGTCCGTTTGGCAGGGTGCGCTCACCCCATTGACGAATCCGCTCTGGCGAAGCCAGCCCAATTTTGACGTAGTCAAACCGCTGTTCGATTTTGGGCATTCGTGGTTCTTCCTTCTGTAACGATGAGGCGCTTGGCTTAAAGATTAAAAGCGTGTTGCGGGCGCATGACGCATTGCGAATCTGTCGAATCTGCTGGTGAAGCGGGGAGAAAAATCAAAGAACGCAGGCGATCGCCTCTGGACAAATTGGGAACCAAGTTGGCTTAATCTGCGCCAGGAGAGCGATCGCCCCGCCGATTGATCAATCACTCGTCGCTCTCGTCCAGTTCATCCCGCGAAATCGACTCATAGGTGGGGCGAGACGGTGCTCGCCGACTGCTCACATCCGCCATCAGGTCAATCTCCACATCGCGGCTCGTGCCGTCTTCCTGGGTTTGGAGCTTATGGGCGGCGATATCCAGACAGAGCGATTGCAACTCTCGCATGAGCACCTTGAAGGATTCCGGAGTGCCAGGACGCGGAATCGCCTTGCCCTTAACGATGGCATTTAGCGCTTCGTTGCGCCCCTGCATATCGTCGGATTTCACCGTCAGCAGCTCTTGCAGAATGTAAGCAGAGCCAAAGGCCTCTAGCGCCCACACCTCCATTTCTCCGAAGCGCTGACCGCCCTGCTGTGCCTTGCCGCCCAAAGGCTGTTGAGTCACCAGCGAATATGGCCCAGTTGAACGGGCATGGATCTTATCGTCCACCAAGTGAACCAGCTTCAGCATGTAGGCCTTGCCCACCGTCACAGGCTGGTCAAAGGGTTCACCCGTGCGGCCGTCATAGACCTGGATCTTGCCCGGATTATCAGGATTAAAGACCCAGGGCTTCCCAGTTTTTTCGGCGGCCTCTTGCAGCTTGCCGTGGGTGGTGAGGCGCGAGGCCTCCTGCCCATACATCTCATCGAAGGGCGTCATCTTAAACCGCACACCCAGGTTCTCGGCTGCCCAGCCCATCAGGCACTCAAACACCTGTCCCACGTTCATCCGAGAGGGCACACCCAGAGGATTGAGGGCGATGTCGATAGGTGTGCCGTCAGGCAGGTAAGGCATATCCTCAATCGGTAAAATGCGGGAAATAATGCCCTTGTTGCCGTGGCGGCCAGCCATCTTATCGCCCACCTGGATCTTGCGTTTTTGAGCCACATAGACCCGCACCACCATGTTCGCGCCCGGAGGCAGTTCATCGCCCTGCTCGCGGGTAAACACTCGCACATCCACCACGCGACCCTTTTCACCGTTGGGCACGCGCAGAGAGTTGTCCCGCACATCCCTTGCCTTTTCGCCAAAGATGGCTCGCAGCAGCTTCTCTTCAGGCGGCTGATCCGATTCTCCCTTCGGTGTAACCTTGCCCACCAGAATATCGCTAGCTTCTACCCAGGCTCCGATACGGATGATGCCAGTTTCGTCAAGCTGGCGCAGCGCATCTTCGCCCACGTTGGGAATTTCGCGTGTGATTTCTTCTGGGCCTAGCTTGGTTTGACGGGCCTCAATCTCGTACTTTTCAATGTGAATTGAGGTGTAAACGTCGTCGTAGACCAAGCGCTCACTGATCAGAATGGCATCTTCGTAGTTGTAGCCCTCCCAAGGCATGTAGGCTACAAGAATGTTTTGACCAAGGGCGATCTCGCCGCCCTCAGCCGCAGAGCCATCTGCCAGGACTTGACCCGCCACTACGCGATCGCCCACCGACACAATCGGGCGCTGGTTTAAGCAAGTGTCCTGATTCGAGCGCTGATACTTTTGCAGGATATATTCCTTCTCTCGACCATTTTCGCCGCGCACGCGAATCCGGTTGGCATCCACGTAGGACACGACCCCGTCGAGCTGGTTCACAATCACCATCCCCGAGTCGCGAGCAGCCTGGGCTTCTAGCCCCGTGCCCACCAGCGGTCGCTCAGGGCGCAACAGGGGCACTGCCTGACGCTGCATGTTCGATCCCATAAGGGCGCGGTTGGCGTCGTCGTGCTCCAAGAAAGGAATGAGCGAAGTCGCCACCGAAATAATCTGCACTGGGGAGATCGCCACATAGTCCACTTCAACCGGGGTGGTCGTAGTGAAGTCGCGGCGATAGCGCACAGGCACCTGCTCGCCCATGATGTAGCCGTTCTCATCAATCGAAACGTCGCCCGGAGCCACCCGCAGATCGTCTTCTTCATCAGCAGTCATGTAAATGGGGGCTTCTTCCTTCACCACCCGACCATTTTCCACCCGATTAAAAGGCGTCTCGATAAACCCGTAAGCGTTGACCCGCGCGTGGGTTGCCAAAGACCCAATCAGGCCCGCATTAGGACCTTCCGGTGTTTCAATCGGGCAGATGCGTCCATAGTGCGACGGGTGAATATCTCGGACAGCAAAGCCCGCCCGCTCTCGCGTTAGACCACCAGGCCCAAGAGCGCTCAGACGCCGCTTATGGGTCAGCTCGGCTAAGGGATTGGTCTGATCCATGAACTGGGACAGTTGCGAAGAGCCAAAGAACTCCTTGATAGCAGCGACCAGCGGCTTGGGGTTGACCAGCGACGCGGGCGTGAGGGAGTCGGCATCTGACACGGTCATCCGCTCCCGGATAATCCGCTCCAACCGGTTCAAGCCCACCCGCACCTGGTTTTGCAGTAGCTCGCCGACCGAACGAACGCGACGGTTGCCGAGGTGGTCGATGTCGTCCACCATGCCAATATCAAATTCCAGGTTGATCAGATAATCGATCGCTGCCAGAATATCTTGCGCCGTCAGCACCCGCATGGTTTCGGGTACGCTCAACCGCAGCTTCTTGTTGAGCTTGTAGCGGCCGACACGCCCCAGGTCGTAGCGTTTGGGATCAAAGAAGCGAGAATCAAGGAGCTGCTGCCCACCAGACACCGTGGGCGGCTCACCGGGACGCAGCTTCCGGTAAAGCTCCATCAGGGCTTCTTCTTCGCTAAACTGACCTTCCTTGTCAATCGTTTTCTGGAAATACTCTGGGTGGCGGAGGGCGTCAAAGATTTCGCCATCGCTCAGCCCCAGGGCTTTCAGCAAGACTTGGGCAGAAAGCTTGCGGGTCTTGTCAATGCGAACCCATACCAGGTCGTTTTTGTCGGTTTCAAATTTGAGCCAAGCGCCCCGGTTGGGGATGAGGCTGGCGTTGTAGGTGCGGCGTCCGTTTTTGTCGGTTTCTGACTTGTAGTAAACTCCAGGACTCCGAACAATCTGGTTGACGATAACGCGCTCGGCTCCGTTGATGATAAAGGTGCCTCGGTCAGTCATCAGCGGCAAGTCACCAATGAACACTTCCTGTTCTTTGATTTCCCCGGTTTCTTTGTTGATGAGGCGGGTGGGCACGTACATTTGTACGGCGTAGGTGCTGTCTCGCCGCTTGGCTTCGTCCACATCATACTTGGGACGCTTCAGCTTGTAGTCTTTGCCCAGGAAATGAAGCTCTAGCTTGCCCGTGTAGTCTGTGATGGGAGAGAAACTGTCTAGCTCTTCTATTAATCCTTCTTCTAGGAACCAGCGGAAGCTTGCACGCTGGATTTCGACCAAATCGGGCAGCGTAAAGTTGGCAGTGGCTTGTGTAGTCATGCGTCTCCTCGAACAGGTCAATTCTGGGAAACATCCCAGAGCAAAGCAATCAGGTCAGGTAGCAAAGCAGTCAGAAAATCAAGTCAAGCTATTTAACGCTTATAGGAGGCACTCGAAGGGCGGAGGCTGCGGAACATTCCCAGGTTCTGTAAGAGGCTAGGATGTCTGCAAACAGCGATCGCCACACAAACGATTGATCCCCCTTAACGGGAAAGCAGGAGTTTGCATGGGTGCAACAGCTCTACGAGTAGTTTCGGTGAGCCAAACTAATTCGGATCGAAGCTGAAAATAAGGCAAGGTGTATGTCCTGGGTGGGACAAGTGGATCAAATCAATTCTTTGGCGGTCATCTTTAGCAATCTGTCACAAAAACCGAACAGGTGAGAGCTGAAATTATGCTGGGTGGGGGCATTTGGGCGATCGCTTCGGGCAAGTGTATCGGTAGAAAGCGGAATATTGGAACATTTATATAAGAAATCTAAATCTAACCGATTGCCAGACCAGTTGCAAGACAGCTAGGGAAAAGCGTAAATCTGGTGCAATTGCAAAGCATGAGCATTCAGCTTTCCTCATTGTCTGCACCTCATTATCTGCACAACCCCTCTGAAATTATGACGCATGTCGCCTAATCCGTGTCTAAATTTTGCACTGTCCCTCTTGACAAACTTCTGATAGAGCTGATAGCAGCAGGCACAGGTTTTTTGGGCAGTCAATTAAGGGGTACGCAGGGACAAAGGTGCAGGCAAGGAGGCAGAGGACTGCTGGGCGGCCTGTTGCCAATCTGGAGCCGACGCTGGGGAAGACGGAACGCTTAGCCGAAAAAGCCGACGGGCGTTTTGAGTGGTCTGATTAGCGATCGCTTCTAGAGACTCGCCTCGCAGCGCTGCTACCCGCTCAGCAACATAGCGAACATAGGCAGGCTGGTTGCGGCGCTCTCCCCGTTTGGGCACCGGAGCCAAGAAAGGGCAATCGGTTTCAATCAGCAGGCGATCGCCCGGCACTTGCTGCGCAGAAGCCTGCACCTGGGCGGCATTTTTGAACGTAACAATTCCGCTGAAACTAATATAGAAGCCTAGGTTGAGAAACCATTCCGTCTCTTCTGGAGTGCCGCTCCAGCAGTGCATGACCCCCCGAACCGACCCCTCCGCCGACCAAACCCGCTGGAGGAGTGCGGCCATTTCCGGGGCCGCATCTCGACAGTGAATGATCACTGGCAGATCAAGCTCTCGCGCAACCCTAAGCTGAGCCTCAAACGCCTCAAATTGAAGCAGCCGATTGTCCGCCTTGTAAAAATCCAGACCCGTTTCACCAATTGCCACGACTCGGCGATCCGACCGCGCCAGATCTCGAATCTCCCCAGCCATCACGGCAGTCCAGCGATCAGCATCCAGCGGGTGCAGCCCTACCGCAAAAGATAGTTCTGGCAACCGATCCGCCAGCGCTTGAATCGCCTCAAACTCAGACGGCTCCACACAGGAATGAACTAGCTGCACCACTCCTGAATCCCTCCAAGCTTGCACAACCTGCAACAAATCAGGCTGGAAGCTGTCGAAGTTGAGATGGACGTGAGTATCAATCAGGGGAGGCAATGAGGTCACGACAAAGTCCTGACAGGATAATTCGGTTCTGACTGAACGTATTGACTCTCTAACGGATGACTACTTAATCAGTGACTACAAATCAATGACTATATGGGTGACCGCCTGATAGGGGTAACTACCTAACAGTGACTACCTAACTAATTAGGTGGGTCTACCAGCCGTCAGTTTAATCAGCTTAAAATTAAGCCTGAACCTGCTCTTAACGCTTGGTAGCTGGCGCGCTGGCTGGCGCTTTTAGCGCTTTGGCGAGGCGAGATTTCCTGCGTGCGCCCGTGTTGGGATGCAAGACACCCCGCTTCACGGCCTTGTCAATTTTGCTGTAGGCGGCTGCCAAGCGATCTTGAACCTGCTTCTCGAGATCGGGCGAGGGATTGGCGGCATACTCACCAACCGTTGCCAGATAGCGCTTCATCAGGGTTCTCACCGCAGACTTATAGGATTTATTGTGCAGTCGGTTGCGCTCTGCAATCTGAACTCGCTTAATCGCAGACTTAATATTTGCCACAGTTTGTCTCTATCAGGTAAAAGCTACAAAATTTCAGCAGTTACTCATTCTAACGAATAACTCATTAATCCGCTAGAGCCACTCCTTATAAATCTAGCTCAAGGCTACACTAATCCGCCAAAAATCCCGCTAACCTAGAGATAGGTCGTACCCGTGGACACTCGATTGCAGACTGGCACTCTCTCAACTCGTGGCGAGGTTGGGGACTTCTGGGAAGCTGGGTTCGACTTTTGAGTAGACGGGGCACTCCCGGACTGGCGTCTCTCACCTCATGTGGCAATGCTGCGAATTATCAACCAACGGTCTGAAGCCTCAACGGAACTGCGACGAATTTGCGATCGCACGCACGATGAGCAAATTCTTCATAAAGAGGCAACGGTTCAGCAGGTGCTCCAGGCGGTCAAGCGGCAAGGCGATCGCGCAGTGCTTCATTACACCGAAGAGTTTGACCAAGTCTCCCTGAAGCCAGAAGAACTGCGGGTCAGCGGGTCGGAACTGGATGCCGCCTATCAGCAAGTGTCAAAAGAATTGTTGGATGCGATCCGGCTTTCTTGCCGACGGGTAGAAGCGTTCCACCGGCAGCGGGTGCCCAAAAGCTGGGTGCAGTTTGAAGACCCAGAAATTGTTTTGGGCAAGCGCTATACGCCTGTGGATCGAGCCGGACTCTATGTGCCTGGAGGTCAGGCAGCCTATCCCAGCACGGTGATTATGAATGCCACCCCGGCAAAGGTGGCCGGTGTTGAGCGCATTGTGATCGCTACGCCGCCTCGCGCTGACAAGAGCGTGAATCCAGCTATTCTGGTGGCGGCGCAAGAGGTTGGCGTTCAGGAAATTTACCGGATCGGCGGGGCGCAGGCGATCGCCGCCCTAGCTTACGGTACAGAAACCATCCCCAATGTGGATGTGATTACAGGCCCAGGCAATATCTATGTCACCCTGGCGAAAAAGCTAGTTTACGGGACGGTCGGCATCGACTCCCTGGCTGGCCCGTCAGAGGTGCTGATTATTGCTGATCATACGGCAAATCCCACCCATGTTGCGGCAGACATGCTGGCTCAAGCAGAGCACGATTCTCTGGCGGCGGCGATTTTGCTAACCCCCGACGCAACCCTGGCTCATAAGGTGGTGGCAGAGGTGGAACGGATGTTGATCAATCACCCCCGCCGACTGCTCACTGAGAAGGCGATCGCTCACTATGGCATTGTGATTTTGGTGGACTCTCTCATTCAGGCAGCAGAGTTGTCGAATGAGTTTGCCCCAGAGCATCTAGAACTACAGGTCGCTGACCCGTGGGTGCTCCTGGAAAAAATTCGCCATGCTGGCGCAATCTTCCTGGGACATTCGACTCCCGAGGCGGTAGGAGACTACCTGGCAGGCCCAAACCACACCCTGCCGACCTCTGGTGCAGCCCGGTATGCCTCAGCCCTCAGCGTAGAGACGTTTATCAAGCATTCCAGTCTGATTCAATATTCTCCGGCTGCACTCCAAGAAGTGGCGACCGCAGTAGACACGCTGGCGATGGCAGAAGGGCTGCCTTCTCACGCAGATTCTGTGCGGCTGCGGATGCAGAAGCTCAGTGATACAGACGTGTCTGGAAGCGATTATCCAATTAGCCCAGAAGCGGGTTTTTAAACTGCTAGACCCGACAAAGAGGCTACTGGGACGGTTCTTGACGAGTGAGGTATTGCCGTAGCCGCAGCAGGCTAAGGGTTTGCCCCAGGTTCAGCGGTAATAGCGAGATGCCTTGCAGCGAAGATTGCACCCAGCCCTCGCCCCAATACCACTCATGAAATCCATCGACGCCCTGGCTAAGCAGCAGCCGCAAACTGTTTGGCTCAATAGCATCAACCTGATGCCGAATTGCTACAGGCCCAAGCCAGCCTGTAAACTGCATACCTGTCTCTAGGCGATCGCCCATGTCTTGGGAAAAGGTTTCTGGCCCCAGCCACTGGCGAAACTGCTCAGGGCGCAGCAGGCTATCTCGAATTGCCGCTTCTGAAGCGTTTAGCTCGATTCGCAGTTCGCTCTGTTGAAAAACTCCAAACATAATGACATCAATACTCGTTTGGACTACTCATCTGGCTCAATGGTGCTGGTTAGTCCCTGGCTTTTCAGGGTTTCGCAATAAAACTCGGCATGCTCCTGGGCGCAGATAATCACTAAGCCCACGCCATTAGTGTGTGCTTCCATCATGATGTTGATCGCCTGAGGAACCGTCAGGTTGGGCACCGTTTTCATGAGCGCCTGCACCACGTATTCCATCGAGTTGAAATCGTCATTGTGCAGCAAGACACGATAGCGTGGAGCTAGTTTACGGGACGTTGAACGCTGCTCAATAGTCTCGACCGCCACAGTTCTAACCCTCTCTGTGTAAAGTACACCGCTTACCCAAATAGCAAGCCTATCGGCGATACCTCAGCAAGCTTCGAGAAACCTTACGAATGCTGGCGCTCTCGCTGACGCCTTGCAAAGGCTAGAGGTTTAGAGCCACCTGGATAATTGCATCCCGAATGGCATAACCCATCTCGCGCTCTTGCTGTTGCGATCGCCCTTGGAGATTGACCTCTATATACCCTAGCGCGAATTTACATTTCTACACCTGTTGTCTACACCTGTTGCACTGGTTCACCGCCTAGCCTCACCGCCCCGCCCGACCCTACAGTTTGAGTGCATCAACTTACCTCGCGCCCTGGCTGACTGGCAAAACTCCTGAAGCCCTTGGTATGGATTACTCAGACCGGCGATTGAAGTCGCGCCTATAGAGTCGAAGCTTGCCGCTGTGGATTAGATATATCAGGGCTTTTCGTAGCCCGTGCTGGCGAGTTTTGTTCACATCGCTGCGGCTTTAGCCACCTGAGGGCAAAGATCTGTCAGTCAATCAGCCTTGCATCCCGCGCATCTTGATAGAGATTTAACCACTTTTATCGGCTGTTGCAGAGTCGCTGGGAGTTAAATCAGCCACAAATCAACCTTTTAGAATAGAAACAGAGTCTCGCCTGTCTTCAGAGCACTCTTTTAGGAGAGAGCGTTGGTGCAAAAATTTCTGACCTCGAGCAGAGCAGTTGCCAGGGGCAGGGCAGATTGCTAGTTGCTGATCGCTAGTTGCAGATTGCTAATTGCGCTTATTCACGGATTCAATGTCTAAGTTTCATTCCAGTGAAATAATTTGTGTCGAGCATGAAGAGATGCGTCTCTATGCAGAGGTCATTCAGCTCTCGGAAACGCGCCCTGTAGGCTGGCTCCGTCCTCTGCTGCTTCTAGAGCGACTAACGGACAGCGAAACCCACTTCGATTGCTTTGGCAGCACTCATAGCACCATGCAAACAGACCAGCAAGGGCTTCATTGCATGATCGACCTACGTCAGGGAGCCGATCTACTATTACCCGTTGAACTAATGCGCCATGCCCTCGACACCGAACTGATTCCTTTATGGTCAGCGCTCCATGCGCTCAAGCCCCCCTCTGAGGGCGATCGCCCGCTTCCCAATCCTTTGCATTCGTTTACACAAAGACTCTGGAACGCCTACCCTACAATCTTTGAAACCTTAGACAAGAGGGATAAGTAGTTCGTCAAACGTGCAGTGCGTTAAGAACAGCATCCAGAACACCTTATCCAGAACACCTCGAAGAATGCAAGGCGGCAAACATGCGTCACGAAGACTTTAGGGGCTAGGCACTAGGCGGACGCGGCCCGCATCCATCTCGGACATCAGTAACTCCAGCGCCTCATAGTCTGCATCTGAAATATAGCCTAGCCGGGTTAACTCGTAATTAATTTCGTTTTCAATATCTGGAGTCAACTGCTTGATATAGAGGGCTTTAGCAACGAGTTGACGGATAACATGGGTAGTTTTCATTATGGTTACCACCGCAGCGATGGGGGCATCTCACACTAACAAAATTGTCGTGCGCTTTTCCAGGAACAGAAGTGATCTCCACCGAGTGAGACAAGTGATCTAAAACGAGGTTTTTTTGTGATTTAGGTCACAAACACTCAGTGCAAGGTTGAAATTCAAAGTTTCTGAAGTGGTCTAACCTGAGCAACCCGAATGAAGATTTTTAATTCCGTTCCTGTTTAATTCCGTTCCCTAAATCTCAACCCTTTGGTCATTACAAACCAAATATTCAAAAGTTTAATGTGGGGATAGATCGTAACGCAATCCGTATAGGAGCACACTCGTAGAAACACTTATTCCAATCTTCACAGAGAGGGGGCGTACTTTTAAAGATTACGCAAATATACGGGGTGCTCCTGGCTTCAAGGCTCTGAAAGCGTTATATTTCAATGATTCTAGACTTTGATTTGGTTCTGGTATCAATTTGGTATGTGGCGCATCAGTATTGATTCAGTATTGATGTGGTTGGAATTAGGTTTTGGATTGGGTCTGGGATCAGGTAGGTGTGGCAGACGCTAGAGCGACAGCACTCTAAGCACTCTAGTTGGGCAGTTGGCCATCACGTTTAGCAATTTGTTTGGCAGTCATTTATATTTGGCGACTATATGTACTATGTGCAGATGCCAAAACTAAGACGCCGCAACACGGACGCTGCCTCTGTACCTTGCCTCATCCCAGCTTCTGCCCGCGCTCGGTTGGTTAAATCTGGATCTTTTATCGGGGTGAAATTAGGTTGTCATGCAAGTCTTACTATCCGAGTCCTCAACGACGGTTGTCCAGCCGGCTGGTGCGCTCAATGCTTCTAATGCGTCTGCGTTTCAGCGCCAGTTGGCAACGCTGCTTACGTCTGACTGCCCATCCGTATTGGTCGATTTAAGCCAGGTTGAGACGCTCGACAGCGCTGGGCTAATGGTTTTAGTGTCTGCTCAAACGGCTGCCCAGCAGCGTCAAAAGCGCTTCGGGATTTGTGGGGTGTCTCCTTCAATCCGCATCATCTTTGAAGTGACTCAGCTCGATCGAGCATTTACTTTGTTCAATACTCAGGCTGAATACGAGTTCTCACAGTTGGTCTGAGGGTTGAGTTCTACATACTTGAGTTCTGCCGATCTGCAATAGTTGATCTGCAATAGTTTACGGGTGCTTGCAAGGGAGCGATCGCCGCTCGCTTGGGTTTATCAGCCCCCTACCCGCCAGTCAGCCTCGTATACTGGTTGGGTAGGTTTTAGTTATGAGGCTGGTTTTCTGTGGCGATCGCCCTTGAGCAGTTGCTCACCTCCGACATTGCCCGTCCTGCCAGATACCTGGGCAACGAACTAGGGGCAGTGCACAAGCCCTGGACTGAAGCTGAAGTCCGTTGGGTGCTGACCTATCCTGAGATTTATGAGGTCGGCGCGTCTAACTTGGGGCATATCATTCTCTACAGCATTCTGAACGCGCAACCCCACCAACTGTGCGATCGCGCATATCTGCCGGCTCCCGATCTGGCCGCCAAGCTCAAAGATTCTGCCACACCGCTATTTGCCGTAGAGTCACGCCGCTTTCTCAGCGAATTCGACATCCTTGGCTTTAGCCTCAGCTACGAACTGGGCGCAACCAACATTTTGGAAATGCTCAGCCTTGCCCAAGTGCCTCTTACCTGGCAAGAACGCCAGCAGTCGGGCCCGTGGAATGTAGCGCAAGGAAGTTTTCCGCTGATTTTTGCAGGTGGACAAACTGCCACCTCCAATCCAGAACCCTACGCTGACTTCTTTGACTTTATGGCGCTGGGAGATGGAGAAGAACTCCTGCCAGAAATTGGGCTGGTTTTGCAAGAAGGCAAGGCGCAGGGACTCAGCCGGGAAGAGATTTTGCTGGATCTGGCCCAGGTTCCTGGGGTCTACGTGCCGCAGTTTTATAGCCTGGAAGCCAACGGAGCCGTGCGGCCGCAGCGGTCAGAGGTGCCGGAACGAGTGCTGCGTCGGGTAGCGACACCCATGCCAGCCTATTCTATCGGACTGGTTCCTTATGTGGAGACAGTGCATGATCGCCTCGTGGTAGAAATCCGCCGGGGCTGCACGCGGGGCTGCCGCTTCTGTCAGCCGGGAATGCTGACCCGCCCAGCCAGGGATGTAGAACCAGAGCAAATCATCGACACGATTGAGCAGGGAATGCGGGCGACAGGCTATAACGAATTCTCGCTGCTGTCGTTAAGCTGCTCCGATTATCTGGCGCTGCCTGCGGTGGGTCTAGAAATTAAAAACCGCCTCAAAGACGAGAATATTTCGCTAAGCCTGCCCAGCCAGCGGGTCGATCGCTTTGATGAAAACATTGCCAATATCATCGGCGGCACGCGCAAGGGCAGCCTTACCTTTGCCCCAGAAGCAGGTACCCAGCGCCTGCGGGACATTATTAATAAAGGTTTAACGAACGAGGAGCTGCTGCGGGGCGTGAAAACCGCCTACGAGCAGGGTTGGGATCGGGTCAAGCTGTATTTCATGATTGGGCTGCCGGGTGAAACGGATGCCGATGTGCTGGGTATTGCCGAAACCATGCGCTGGCTTCAGCGGGAATGCCGGTTGAAAAGCCGTAAGCCGCTGAGCTTTAACGTCACAATTTCCAACTTCACCCCCAAGCCTCATACGCCGTTTCAGTGGCATTCGGTGTCTACGGCAGAGCTAGAGCGCAAGCAAAAGCTGCTGCAACAGGAATTTCGGACGATTCGCGGACTGAAGGCGAATTTTACTGATGTGCGCATTTCGGCAATGGAGGATTTCGTCGGGCGGGGCGATCGCCGTCTGGGCGCTGTTGTGCGTCGTGCCTGGGAGCTGGGGGCACGGGAAGATTCCTGGTGGGAAAGTTTGGAGCGGGCGTTTGGAGCTTGGGCGCAGGCGATCGCCGAAGCGGGACTCACCTGGAAATATCGCCAGGTTGAAAGTGGCGAATGGAACCTATTTAGCAGGGATGCAAACGGAGAGATGAAGGATGATGCGGCTTCTGCGTCTGTCCCATCGGTCGCCCCTGCTCCTCGCTATGATGCTCCGCTACCCTGGGACCACATCGACACAGGCATTAGCAAAACCTGGCTCCAGGAAGACCTGCATCGGGCGCTAGAAGCTGCCACTGTGCCCGACTGCTCCTTTGACGGCTGCTCGCACTGCGGCGTCTGTGGTGCGGACTTTGGGCACAACGTGGTGGTGCCGCCGCTGCCCATTCCCCAATTTCAGAACCACTTTACGCCAGAAACCCATCGTGCCCAGAGGCTGCGCCTTGGGTTTGGCAAACTCGGCAGCATGGCACTGGTTGGGCATTTGGATCTGCTGCGCCTGTTTGACCGGGCGGTGCGCCGAGCGTCCCTACCGATCGCCTACACGGGTGGCTTTCATCCCAGTCCCCGCATTATGATCGCCAGCGCACTGCCGCTGGGATCTACCAGCACAGGTGAAGTGGTGGAGTTTGACCTCACCACCGCAATGGAGCCGGATCAATTTTTGACGAAGCTAGCTGCCCAACTGCCATTGGAAGTGCCGCTGTACGGAATCGAGGCGATCGCCCCGAATGCCCCAGCCGCCACCCAGCAGTTGAGCCAGGCAGAATACTATTTGGCGATCGCGTCCGCAGCCGCTGCCGATTCACCTGGCTTGCTGCCCCACCAGCCCGCTCAGTGGGTTCAGGAGCTTCTCGCCGCCGCCGAACTTTGGTACGACCAGACGACCAAATCGGGTAACGTGCAGCGGGTAAATTTGCGCGATCGCCTAAACGAACTCACCCCCGTTCCCCTTGAGCAATTTCCCATTCCTCTGCATCAGATTACCCCTGAACAAACTAGCCCTGAGCAAACGAGTCTTGAGCAGATCTTTGCTCTACGCTATCTGGGCAGTTGCCGCAACGATGGCACCCTGCTTCGGCCGGAGCATGTCATCTATCTGCTCGAACAAGTCTGCCACCAACCGTTACAACTCTTACACAGCCATCGCCACCGTCTCGTGCTTTAATGCAATGCCCTAACACAGGTAGGACTGACGCAGCTAGATAGTTCTTCGCGGGCACAGCCCGCCAAAAATCATTCAGAATCCATCGGATTTTTTGCAGGATTTTTTGCAACTGCGTCAGCCCTGACAAAGACTAGAGAACAAGTTGTGCCGCGTTTTCAAACTTCTGTTTCATTCTGTTTCAATTCGGCACTAAAACAGCTCCAACGTGCGTTTTTTAACAGATAGCCCCAGGTCTATGCTTAGAATAGAGGAGGATACAGATCTATATATCCAGGAATAACCTCCAGGAATAATCTGCTTCCTCTATGCTTAAACTGGTGGCCGTTATTGAGACTTTACTTCTGCCTTTTTCTATCCTCTGATCCCCCTGTGATAGGAATTGTGCAGCAGTTGTAGCACAATCTTGGCAACACGCTATAATGCATTTCAAAAGACGCTGATGCGGACTAAGCGCCCATGTAGCTGCCCGTGGTTCAATTGGCAGATCGTCTGGGGGAGAGTTCGCCTCCGCAGGTTTTGAGACTGAAATGAGTCAAATTGGGTACCTGGTCTTCAAAGGAAGGTGTTCCCAGTTTTGTTGAGCTTGACTAGTGTTGCGTCAGGCAGCTTTTGAAGATTGATCCGCTGTGCGCTGCACAGACCGTTAATCAACCAAACCATTAGTTGAAAATTGACCGACCACTAGCTGGCAAAAGCTCCGGGTATTCAGCGGCAGGCAACTCTTGATCTTTTATCTAGAGTGACGCAGAGCCGCAGTGATGAAGTAGCAGAGAACGCTTTGTCTACTGATTCATGCCAGGATTTTCTATGTTTACAGATCTACACACGAATTCACCGCAGAAGCGCATCCCGCGAGTCTGTTCGCTCTGCGTTGCCCCGTTCTGAGGAACTTGAATGTCAAAACAAATTATTATTGCTGAGCAGCATCGAATCGCCGCCGTCTTTTCAGGAGACCAAACTCAAGAGCTGATCGTGGCAACGGGCAGCCACCAGGTTAGCGATATTTATCTGGGCATCGTGGAAAACGTCCTGCCCGGTATTGATGCGGCCTTTGTGAATATTGGAGACAGTGAGCGCAACGGATTTATTCATGTTTCCGATTTAGGACCGCTACGGCTCAAAAAAGCAGCCGCTCCCATTACCGAACTGCTTGTGCCTCAGCAAAAAGTGCTGGTGCAAATTATGAAAGAGCCAACGGGCAACAAAGGCCCTCGGCTCACCGGCAACATTAGCCTCCCCGGACGATACCTGGTGCTCATGCCCTCAGGTCGAGGGGTCAACCTATCGCGCCGCATTCGCAACGAAAACGAACGCAATCGGCTGCGGGCTTTGGCCATCCTGGTGAAGCCTGCGGGGATGGGGTTATTAGTCCGCACTGAGGCAGAGGGTGTTCCCGAAGAAGCAATTATCGAAGATTTGGAAGCCCTGCAAAAACAGTGGGAAGTGATTCAGCAGGAGGCTGCAACAACTCGCCCTCCGAGCTTGCTGAATCGTGACGATGACTTTATTCAGCGGGTTTTGCGAGATGTCTACAGCGCGGATGTCAATCGCATTGTCGTAGACTCTCATACAGGTGCTAAGCGGGTCAAACAACACTTGATGAACTGGAGCGGTGGAAAGGCTCCGGTCGGCGTGCTGATTGATCATCACCGTGAGCGTACGCCAATTTTGGAATATTTCCGGGTCAATGCTGCCATTCGCGAAGCGCTAAAACCGCGAGTAGACTTACCCTCTGGCGGATATATCATCATTGAGCGCACCGAAGCGCTAACGGTAATTGATGTGAACTCTGGCTCGTTTACCCGCTCTGCGACGGCGAGAGAAACTGTCCTGTGGACCAACTGCGAAGCGGCGGCAGAGATTGCCCGCCAGCTTCGTTTGCGCAACATTGCCGGCGTTATTGTGGTGGACTTCATCGACATGGACTCCCATCGCGACAAGCTCCAGGTTTTGGAGCAGTTTAATAAGGCGCTGCGAGCAGACAAGGCGCGTCCCCAGATTGCGCAACTGACCGAACTGGGACTGGTGGAGCTAACTCGCAAACGTCAGGGAAAAAATATTTACGAATTATTTGGGCGGGCCTGCCCAACCTGCGGCGGACTGGGACATGTGGTTCATTTACCGGGTGAGGGTGATGAGGTGGCGCAGCCAACGGAGGTGCCTCGGATTGTGTCTACTGCTGCCTCAGAGTCGCGCGCTGTGCAGTTGAGAGAGCCTTGGGATGCCCCAGCGCTGGATCTGGGTCTTTCGTCAACGACCGACCAACAAGAACTGGATCTGACAAATCACCCCAGCTATCAAGATCGCACCCGAGTAGACAGTCGCCGTCGTCGCCGCAGCCGACCGCCCCGCGCTGGTGAGCCGGTAATTCGGAGCAATGGGTCGCGATCGCCTGAAGCGGAACCTGAGACAGAATCCCCCGCAGCGCTGGAAGAGATGCCGCTGCTGAATGGCGCTGTTCCTACTCCGGCTAAAGAGAAAGAGGGGCGCGAGAGCCGAGAAGTCCGAGAGGGGCGCTCTGAGAAACCGGAACGGGCGGCGAGAACGGGGCGACGAGAACGGGCTGCGGCTGACCCGCCGCAGGTGATTACGGTAGAAATGACTCCAGAAGAGCAAGAAGTTTATGCTCTGATGGGTGTCTCACCGCTGATTTTGACCCAGGAATCTGTAAAAGACCCGAAAGCCACGGTGGTAGCTGTGGCTTTGCCAGGGCAGGGCCGGCAGGCTATGGCGCAGGCAACTGCACTGGTTGGGAATGGATCTGGCGTGCTGCCGACTGCTTTGCTGGAGAAAGCACAACCCGAGCCAGTATCGCTGCCCGAGCCAGTCAAGGCTGCTCCCAAAATTGTTCCGAAATCTGAACCGGAGCCTGTTGTAGAAGCGATCGCCCAACCGAGCGCTGATGCCCCCAGTGCTGATTCCAGTGGTGATGCGGAGGAAGGCGATTCCAGCGAGAGTTCCCCCAATCGTCGCCGCCGCCGCCGCCGCTCCTCAGTCTCGACGGATGAATCGGCTTCCTGATCTATCAGCGCTTGATTTATCTACAATGGAACCTTTAATCTGGCACGATGACAGTTGGAACGCCGTTTCCAGTCAGTTTCATCGTGCGGATCTTTACGGCAGGATTTGCTGAATATAGGATTTTCTGAACATAGGATTTTCTGAGCAATGGCACCTGAAATTGTGGCGGGTGTGGATGAAGTGGGTCGGGGTGCACTGTTTGGGCCGGTCGTCGCTGCTGCTGTTGTGATGCCGGAAAATGCTGCCGCAGAGCTAGCAGACCTGGGCGTGACGGATAGCAAGCTGTTGTCACCTCGCCAGCGCGATCGCCTGGTAGGGCAAATTCACCGTCTGGCGATCGACTGCCAGATTGGAATGGCGTCGGTGCGCGAAATTGACCGACTCAACATTTTGCAGGCGTCACTGTTGGCGATGCGACGGGCGATCGCTCGGCTGACTCCCCAGCCAACGCTTTGCCTGGTAGATGGCAATCAGCGAATTTCAGGACTGATAATTCCTCAGCAAACGATTGTGAAGGGCGACCAGACCTGCCTGGCGATCGCCGCCGCTAGCATTATTGCCAAGGTGTGGCGCGATCGCCTGATTGTTCGTCTCGCCGCTCGCTATCCCGTTTATGATTTAGCAACAAACAAAGGCTATGGCACAGCCGTCCATCGCCATGCCATTCAAAAACACGGCTGCACGTCCCAGCATCGCCTCAGCTTCAAGCCCTGCCAACTGGAACCGTTCAGTATCAATCCTTCTAGCCTGACTTCTAACCTTTGAACCCTGACTGAATCTTTTCCTTGAGAATTCTCAATCTGTTGCAAGGTCAGGAGCAAACGCCAGGGAGGCACAGGCGGGTTGCGCCAGTTGAGCCTGTACCCAACTGCCATAATCGACCAAGAGCTGATGCATCAGGCGCTGCTTGACCGTTCCCAGCACGCTCCGCAGTAGACCATTTCCGGTTGCTTCCAAGAGAGGGCGAGGTGTAACCCAAAACGCAGGCGGCAGTCCAACCTCAACTTGCAGATTTGCCTGGCCCAGGAGGCGAGTTCCCTGACGAGTTTGCACAGGCATTAGTTGACCCGTAAGGTCGAGGTGAAAGCGCTCGTTGATGTATTCCACCCCTAATATCTCGCTGCCGACTGACCTCAGCGTAATCCCACCCTCTGCATCAGCCCAAATGTCAATGTCTACTGTAGGCTGAAGGCTCAAGGTGAAGAAGGTCAGCGGACGCATTTTGAGCCGAAAGCGATCGCCCCCAAGCGTCTCCACTCGGCTGGGGTCTACCAAAGCGGTAATCAGCCGATGGGGCTGACGCAGGTAGTGGTGAATCGGAATTGGCTGTTCGGGAACATTAAGTTCAACCGATTGCGAGGCGAAAAAGCGAGTCTGCATGTCAAATTGTGTGAGGACAGTAGAAAATCAAGCAATAGATCGAAACTCTATGGCGCGATACCTGGCTCTGCACAAGTGCCGACCTGCCAGCGTTGACTCGCCAAATCAGTTGTCTTAGACGCTGCTAATTGCTGAAATACCCGTAGCCAGTCTGAACTACACAGATGTGCCTACACAGACCTACGGAGCTAGACGCAATCCTTAAGCTATTGATTGGAAGCTGGAAAAGCTTGAATCTTTTAGCTTAGTGTCTTAGAAGCTAGCGCTATAAGCGCTACTTCCCTGGCCCCTAATCGTATTTCACCCTGAGGCAATATGAAGCTATAAACAAGGAAAGTAGCAATCTCTTAAATAAATTTTACAGCTTTTCCCAGAAATCTACCTTGACTCTAGGTAGTATACGGAAGTTTTACCAAGAAATCTGACCAAGAAATCTGAGATTCCTGATTCAGACACAGTATGGCTATTTCCATTGCTCATCTTGGGCCCGCCGGAACCTATGCCGAAGATGCGGCGATCGCCTGCGGTGAGTGGCTGAGAACTACAGCTGGAGTATCGACCGAGCTGCGTCCCTATTCCAGCATTCCGAAAACCATACGAGCGACTGAAAGCGGCGAAACTCAGCTATCAGTTGTGCCGGTTGAAAATTCAATCGAGGGTAGCGTCACCACCACGCTGGACACCCTCTGGCAACTCGACCGCCTGCAGATTCAAAGAGCTTTGGTACTGCCGATTGATCATGCGCTGATCTCGCGGGCATTGGACTTAGAGTCGGTTAAGACAGTTTATGGGCATCCTCAAGCGCTAGCCCAGTGTCAGGGTTGGCTAGAACGGACGCTGCCTGACGCTCAACTGGTGCCGTCGCATTCTAATGCGGAAGCGCTCCATCGACTGGACTCAGAGCCTCAAGCCGGGGCGATCGCCTCACGTCGTGCTGCCAGCCTCTATAACTTGCCGATTCTGAGCTACCCGATTAATGACTATCCCGATAACTGCACCCGATTCTGGGTGCTAGGACTCACGCCTTCACCCGGTGGCACCCATACCTCTTTAGCATTTAGCGTACCTGCTAACGTGCCAGGCGCACTCGTGACGCCGCTGCAAATCTTTGCCACGCGAAACCTCAATTTGAGCCGCATTGAATCTCGCCCCAGCAAGCGATCGCTTGGCGACTATGTCTTTTTCATTGATATTGAAGCCAGTGTAGACAACGTTGCGGTTCAGCAAGCGCTCCAGGAACTAGCGCAGCATACCGAAACGCTCAAACTACTAGGCAGCTATTCAATTGCTAGAACTGCATAACGAATCAGGGTAGGCGTAGCTGAACGAGTACCAGATGAACGAGTACCAGCAGATAGTCGCGTCATGCATCAATCAAAAGCAGGAATTACACAGTTGGATGATTTTTTGCGGACATAGCCCGCGAAAAATCATCCAACGTCTATAAAACTCGTTTCAACTGCGTAAGTCCTGAAGAGATTAAAAAGATTATAAAGAGTGCTGGATACCCCCTAACTGTCGAAGCGCAAGGCATCTTTCAGAGCGGTTCTGGCTGCTAAATGGCTGCGTGTAGAGGTCAAAATCTCAGCTTCTCGCTCTAGACGGGCTGCGGTGTCTTGCAGTTCTAAAAGAGCCTGCTGCTCTTGAGAAACACCGTATAAGTTGCTGGCAACCCAGTAAGACAACTCCAACGGTAGATCAGGAATATCATCTGGCACTTCAATTTCCTGATTGGTGAGCTTCGCAGACAGACGGACTACGTCGCGCAAAAGCTGATCGACTTCAACACTGAGCGATTGAAGGTTTCGGTCAGTCGGGTGGTCTTCAATCCATTCGACCAGCCCAACATGGTAAGGTTTTTCACGGACGTAGTCCAACACCCGAAAACGCTGCTGCCCCATCGTCATGATTTTCATCCGGTCGTCAGGCATCCGGTGAAAATTGGTGATTTCTGCACAACACCCAACGCTGGATACCTTGCCATCTGTGGGGTCTACCATCAATACACCAAAGCGGCGATCGCTCTGGAGAATGGTGTTCATCATAATTCGGTAGCGGAATTCAAAGATGTGGAGAGGGAGCCGCCGCCCCGGAAATAAAACAACCTCTGAAAGAGGAAACAGAGGGAGTTCTCGAACCGCAACCGATGAAGAAAATGCCATTGAATCCTGTCTGGGTCGATATCAGAGCTGAAGGGCGCTTAGAAATATAACAAATTGGCACCTAAAACCTTGCCAACGCCATATTTATGAAGTCTTTGGGCACTTGTCCTTCAGTCTATCGCATTCCTTTAGTTTTCCCAAGGCAGGGCCCGCCGACTCTAAAGTAATGGGCAGAGGGAAATACAAAAACATGCCCAGTCTAGATGACTAGGCATGTCTGAAAAATGAATTGACTGAATACTGAATAAAATTGGCTGAGTAGCTTCGGAACTTTGAGGAATTTCGACTGTCTACCCGACCGTCTCAAAGAGAACTAGTAACGGTCAATCTACAGGCGAGTAAAAGCTACAGCTTTACTTCAATGTCTACACCTGCCGGCAGATCCAGCTTCATCAACGCATCGATGGTCTTGGAAGAGGGCTGATAAATATCAATAATGCGACGGTGAGTGCGGGTCTCGAAGTGCTCACGAGAATCTTTGTCTACGTGGGGCGATCGCAAAACGCAGTAGATCCGCCGTCTTGTGGGCATAGGGATAGGGCCAATCGCTGTAGCGTTAGTACGATTTGCCGTCTCCACGATCTTTTCACAGGAAGTGTCTAAAAGGCGACGGTCGAAAGCCTTCAGACGGATACGAATTTTTTGCTGCTGAATAGTTGCCATCAAAAATATCCAAATTTCAAGGTTCAGGAATCTGCTCGTCCAAAAAGTTTAAAAGTCAGTTTTGTTGGCTTTTAAACGAAGCTACTCCGGCCTTAGCCTTTCAGGAAAAGCCGGAGTAGCCATCAGTCGAAACTACTTGATGATTTTCGAAACCACGCCAGCACCGATGGTTCGGCCGCCTTCACGAATTGCGAAACGCATCCCTTGCTCAATGGCGATCGCGTTGATTAGCTCAACGTTCACCTTAATCCGGTCGCCCGGCATCACCATTTCAGCGTTGGTGCCATCGTCGGCAGTGAAGGTCTTGATCGTGCCCGTTACGTCAGTCGTCCGGACATAGAACTGAGGCTTATAGCCTGCGAAGAAGGGGGTCTTCCGTCCGCCCTCTTTCTCAGTCAGGACATACACTTCACCTTCAAATTCGGTATGAGGCGTAATCGTACCTGGCTTGGCAATCACCATGCCCCGCTCAATATCTTCCTTCTTCATACCCCGGAGCAGTAAGCCCGCATTGTCGCCAGCCAGACCTTCATCAAGGCTCTTCTTGAACATCTCGATGCCTGTCACAATCGTCTTGCGAGTTTCGCGCAGACCGACCAGTTCAACTTCTTCGTTGACCTTGACCTTGCCCCGCTCAATCCGACCTGTAGCAACCGTGCCCCGACCCGTAATAGTGAACACGTCTTCAACAGCCATCAAGAACGGCTTGTCAATATCTCGCTCTGGCGTTGGGATGTACTCATCTACGGCATCCATCAGCTCGTAAATCTTGTCAACCCACTCGTTCTGACCACGCTGAGTCTTCGGGTCTTTGATCATTGCTTCCAGCGCCATCAGACCCGACCCCCGAATGATAGGTAGGTCATCACCCGGAAACTCATATTCGCTGAGCAGCTCACGCAGTTCTAGCTCAACCAGCTCTAACAACTCTTCGTCGTCTAGCTGGTCAACTTTGTTCATGAACACAACGATGCTGGGGACGCCCACCTGACGAGCCAACAGAATGTGCTCTTTGGTTTGAGGCATCGCACCATCCGTTGCAGCCACCACCAGAATAGCGCCATCCATTTGGGCTGCACCCGTGATCATGTTCTTCACATAGTCAGCGTGTCCCGGACAGTCCACATGGGCATAGTGACGGTTTTCAGTCTCATACTCCACGTGAGCCGTGTTGATAGTGATCCCCCGAGCTTTTTCCTCAGGAGCCGCATCAATCTCGTCATACTTACGAGCCTGAGCCTGTCCGAGTGCTGCCAGCGTCATCGTGATTGCAGCAGTCAGAGTGGTTTTGCCGTGGTCAACGTGTCCAATCGTACCAATGTTGACGTGAGGCTTGGTTCTCTCAAATTTTGCGCGTGCCATGGATTTCCTTGTCCCTTTCTCCTGAGTTAAGCGTTCCCTTTGCTCTTGGCAATGATAGTCTCAGCCACGTTTCGAGGCACCTCGTCATATTGGCTGAATTCCATCGTAAATATGCCACGACCCTGGGTTTTCGACCGGATGTCGGTAGCATAACCAAACATTTCTGCTAGCGGCACCTTAGAAGTGACTTTAGCAATACCCTGTTCGGTGTCCTGACCTTCGATCTGACCTCGACGAGAGTTGAGGTCACCAATGACGCTCCCAATGAAATCTTCGGGAACCTCAACCTCAACCTTCATCATAGGCTCCAAAAGGACAGGTGCTGCTTTTAGCACAGCATTCTTGACCGCCATAGAGCCAGCGATCTTGAATGCCATTTCTGAAGAGTCCACCTCATGGTAAGACCCATCAACCAGCGTGACTTTTACGTCAATCACTGGATAGCCTGCCAGAATCCCAGATTCGCAGGCTTCCTTCATGCCCTGCTCAGCGGGTCCAACGTATTCCTTGGGAACCGAGCCGCCGACAATCTTGGACACAAACTCAAAGCCAGTACCAGGTTCACCTGGCTCCACCTCAATGACGACGTGACCATACTGACCTTTACCACCACTCTGGCGGACAAACTTACCTTCTTCGCGGACTGACTTGCGAATCGTTTCGCGGTAAGCCACCTGAGGTGCACCAACATTGGCTTCAACCTTGTATTCCCGCTTCATCCGATCCACCAAGATATCCAGATGCAGCTCACCCATGCCCGCAATCACAGTCTGATTGGTTTCGGAATCGACGTGAACGCGGAAGGTGGGGTCTTCTTCCGACAGTGCTTGCAGCGCTTTCGAGAGCTTCTCCATGTCCTGCTTGGTTTTCGGCTCTACAGCCACAGAAATCACAGGCTCTGGAACAAACAAGGATTCCAAAATGATGGGATTTGCTTCGTCACAAATCGTGTCACCCGTAAAAGTGTCCTTCAGCCCCAGGGCTGCACCCAAATCGCCTGCACGCAGTTCGTCTACTTCTTGGCGATCGTCAGCTTTCAGAACGATGAGTCGAGAAATTCGCTCTTTCTTGCCCTTGCTGGCGTTGTACACGTAGCTACCCTTAGTCAGGATGCCAGAGTAAACGCGCACGAAGGTCAAACGACCATAAGGATCTGCCATGATCTTGAAAGCCAGAGCAGACAGAGGTTGGGTATCATCTGCACTGCGAGAGGCAACGTTGCCGTCAGGAAGCGTCCCTTGAATAGGAGGCACTTCTAGCGGAGAAGGTAAGTAGTCAACTACAGCATCTAGGAGAAGTTGAACGCCTTTGTTCTTAAAGGCAGAGCCACAGAACATGGGAACAATCTGTCCGGTTAGCGTTCCCTTACGAAGTGCGGAGCGAATTTCCTCTTCGGTCAGATCTTCGCCCTCAAGGTATTTTTCCGTTAAGACGTCGTCAGTTTCGGCTGCGGCCTCAACGAGCTTGAGGCGGTATTCCTGAGCTAGCTCGAGCACGTCTTTTGGAATTTCAGTTTCTTCAACGTCCGTGCCTAGATCATTGTTGTAGATGTAGGCTCTCATGCGGACGAGATCAACGATGCCCCTCAAGTTGTCTTCGCTGCCAATGGGGATTTGGGCAGGTACTGCATTCGTTCGGAGGCGATCGCGCACCTGGTTATAAACCTTAAAGAAGTCGGCCCCCGTACGATCCATCTTATTGACAAACACGATGCGGGGGACTTTGTAGCGATCTGCTTGCCGCCACACCGTTTCTGTTTGAGGCTGGACACCACCTACCGAACACAGAACAGTAATAACACCATCCAGCACCCGCATCGAACGCTCTACCTCGATGGTAAAGTCCACGTGTCCCGGAGTATCAATGATGTTGATCCGGTGCTCTGGCTCATCTGCAAGAGGCTGAGTTGGGTTTTTCGGGTCACGCCGAGTCCAAGCAGTGCTAATTGCGGCTGCCGTGATGGTAATCCCGCGTTCCCGCTCCTGATCCATCCAGTCGGTGACAGCGGTTCCTTCATGAACCTCGCCCATTTTATGGACAACACCGGAATAGAACAGAATGCGTTCAGTTGTTGTCGTTTTGCCCGCATCAATGTGGGCTGCAATGCCAATGTTTCTAACTCGTTCTAGCGGGATACTCCGTGCCACGGCTACCTCCTTAAGTGCTTGCCGCCAAATGGTCGCATGACTGCGTCTGTTGTGCGTCTGTTAAGATTCTATACTTTATCTCTGGCGCTCGGCTGATACGCACTTGAGAATCCCTACAAGGCGATCGCTCTGACAGGTTAAACGCCACTCTTAAAGTCCTTAAAGTATGAGATCGGAAAACATCCGATACACAAATTAGTAGCGATAGTGGGCAAACGCCTTGTTAGCCTCAGCCATTTTGTGAGTCTCTTCTCTCTTGCGAATAGAACTGCCAGTTTCATTCGCAGCATCCATCAGTTCATTCGCCAGCTTCCCCGCCATAGTGCGGCCAGAGCGAGCGCGAGAAAACTGAATTAGCCAGCGGAGCGCTAGAGCGGTTCCCCGATCGGAGCGGACTTCCATTGGCACCTGGTACGTGGCTCCCCCCACTCGGCGGGCTTTTACCTCAACCAGAGGGGTTGTGTTTTTAACCGCACGCTCAAAGGTTTCAAGCGGATCAGAACCTGTACGCTCTTGAATCAAATCAAAAGCGTCGTAGATGATGCCATAGGCCAGAGAGCGCTTGCCTGAACGCATCAATCGCCGCACGATCATACTGACCAGACGGCTGTTGTATTTGGGGTCTGGGGGAACCGGACGCTTTTGAATGACGGTGCGGCGAGACATACTTAGTAGCCCTTGTGTTTTTGTAGACCTTCAGAAAATGTAGACAACCAAACTAAATGGACGAAACTCTTAAAAGCTTTAGAAGCATGAAGAGTCGCTAGTGCTAAGGCAGAAAAAACAGTACCCGTAAAACTGTAAGGGCTTAGCTCAAAGACTTACAAGACAGACACTCTCCTGCAAGTCTCTAAACAAGTTCCTACCCAAAAGGCGTTGCAATAGGGGCGGGGTAAACCTCTACAAACAGCCCCAAATCTAGCTAAAAAGCTCAAAAAAACTCAAGCGTTTGTGAAAGCTCAGAGCTAACCCAGACTAAGCACGATACCAAAGAGCGTCTAGTTACTTGGCAGCGGCTGGCTTGGGACGCTTTGCTCCATATTTTGAGCGACCTTGTTTGCGATCTTTGACGCCCGCAGTGTCCAAGGTGCCGCGGATGATGTGGTAACGGACACCCGGCAGATCCTTAACCCGACCACCCCGAATCATCACCACAGAGTGTTCTTGCAGGTTGTGCCCAATGCCAGGAATATAGGCTGTCACCTCAAAGCCTGACGTCAGACGAACCCGTGCCACTTTACGCAGGGCAGAGTTAGGCTTTTTGGGAGTAGTAGTGTAGACACGCGTGCAAACACCTCGACGCTGTGGGCAACTTTTAAGCGCCGGGGATTTCGTCTTTGTGCTTGCTTTCTGACGCTCGCTCCGAATGAGTTGTTGGATAGTAGGCATGGACTCTGGCTTACTTTGCCGATAGATCAGGTCTAACTTTTCACAGTCTTCAATCTTACCGAGTTTTTTGTAATTCTGTCAAATCTGCTTTTAAGCAGGCAGCTATCAAGGGTTGGTTAGCTGCACTGGCAGAAGGGGTTTAACTCTCTGCAATTGTAAAGGAGTGACCACATTCGCAATTGGCGATCGCCCTTGGGTTGTGGAACCGAAACGCTCCCCCCATCAGGTCTTCCGAATAATCGAGCACGACGCCCTCTAAATATGGAAGGCTCTGAGCATCGACGACGACTCGAACCCGCTCTGATTCATAAATGCGATCGCCTGGCAAGGCTGAGTCATCTAGACGCATTGAATAAATCATCCCCAGGCAGCCGCCCGACTGAACCGCCAGCCTGAACACAGACTCAGCGGCGGAGCGGGTCTTTTGAAATCGCTCAATCTCTCGAGAAGCTGCTGGGCTAAGCTGCACCATGAACCTGCCTAAATACTTTCGATAAAACCCAAAAACTAGAATGCCGAACCACTAAAATGTGCTAATTGAGCACAACGTCGTCTATCCTAACGCGGATCGACATGCACTGAGGGGGCGATCGCTGCGATCGCCCCCTCAGTGATGTTTCTCGTTGTGGTGATGTTTCCTGTTAATCTCTGAAGTGCTTTAGGGCTTCCTCACCGTCGCAGCCCGACTTGCAAATCAGGCTAAGGTTTGGCAGAACCCCGGCGATCGCTACTTGGCGCGGGCGTAATCGTCCTGATAGCGAACGATATCATCTTCGCCCAGATACTCGCCGTTTTGCACCTCAATCAGGATCAGCGGAATCACGCCAGGATTTTCCAGACGGTGCGCTGTACAGGGAGGAACGTAGGTGGACTGGTTGCTAAACAGGAGAGTTTCCTTTTCATCGCAGGTTACGCGGGCCGTTCCAGAAACCACAATCCAGTGTTCACTACGATGGTGATGCATTTGCAGACTGAGGCGATGTCCCGGCTTTACCTCAATCCGTTTAATCTTATAGCCTCGGCCTTCTTCGAGAACGGTGAACGATCCCCAGGGACGCAACTCGGTTGCTGCCACGCCCTTAGTGAGAACAGAAGCTGGCGAGGAAGACAAGGTAGAAGACGCTACTTCTTTTGCTTGAGTCACAGTCTTTTACTCCTTAGAAACTGACATCGTTCAAACATCGTTCAAAACCCGAATGGCTTTCTCCGGAAAGCCAGCTTGTCTCAAAAATTACGTAAACCCCTTGCAGACAGGCTCCGTCATAACTTGACGTTCTCAAAAGGAGCAGAAGTCTCAAAGCACCTAAATCCGTCTGCGAGTCTGTCGGCCAGTTAGGTCAGCTACTGTTTACCCCTGCCAACCATATCAACATTTTCTATGCCCTGCCAGCTCTAATTTGACAAACCAAAAGGAGTTTATCCAACCTTTCTGAGGACAGCGCCAGCGCTTCATCTAATCTTTAAAGAACTAGTCCAAAAAGGCATAATTCTTAAAGTTGAAATTAAAGCTGAAAACTGTTGGTTAGCCTGGTAGAGAGCTTATTGCGGCACTTGGAGGAATACCCCGATGCCGTTGTGCACCCTGGCTGCGGTACTGGCAGGGCGGTTGATCAGTTGCCCACCTAGATATAAGGAGGTAGAGCTGCCGCCATCCAGGTTGAGGGCATCGAGTGACCCAAGTCGCTGCATCACCTGAGCGACTTCGCTCAAGGATGGCCCATTTCCTCCGGCGCGCGGGTGTATGGCTGCCAAGATTAGAGTACCCCTGGCGCGTCTGCCGATCGCGCTGCGAATGGCCCTTTCCTGAATGAATGCGTCAGAAAATCCTTCTGCCTGGGCATTGAGGACAATCTGATTGTTTTGGATCAAGAGGGGTCCAGCACCCAGAATATTTGAGAATTGGTCAAATTCAGTGGGTAGGGTGGAGGCTTCATAGGGAACGCTGCTCCCCGGGGCAAAGGCGGTCGCGAGGCTGTCGTTGCCACGCAACACCAGCAGGTATCCATCAGTCGGAATGGGAAAGGTAATTGATGCGGACAGATCTGCGGGCTGTGGCGCGGTGCCTGGCAGGGTAGCCGTGGCGACCTGATCTACAACGATCTGGCGCGCCACGACCTGATTGTTGCGAACCGTAACGATGGTTTCACCCTGCGTGATCGGGGTGTAGGTGGTGCCCCACTCGCGGGTGTAGCGGCAGATGCCTGCGCCGACCAGACCGCTGTTGAGAGAAAGAATCGGCAGGCGATCGCTTGCTGTACTGACGGCTTCTCTCAGCACCAGGCGACTCATCAACACCTCCCCGCCGCTAGACCAGCCGAAAGCCCCCCGCCCCAAAATCGGGCCCGAAACCCAGCGATTTTCTGTGCGAATTGCGCCCAATGGAAGCTGGTTATTGCGATTAAAAAAGCCTGCATTGATGGCAGCAGTTGCCTGCCAGCGCTGCGCAGTGCGAACGAGGGGCGCAGTGCCTACCGCCGTCGCGGGGTCAGTCCAAATGGGTTGCAGGGATAGCCCTGGCTGGCGGGGATCAATTTCGAGCAGATACACCGGGAAGCGGGACGCTCCCACGCCAACATATTGCTGCTGCCAGGTGAGTCCGGGGGCCCAGCGGATAGTGCGCTCGACCATTGAATCAGAGCGGACATCAATCACCAGCCGCGATGGATTGGTCAGCATAGAAATTTGGGGACGCAGGCGGGCAGAAAGGGTCGCCCGAATCTGAGTGCGATCGCCCGCTGTCGAGGCGGTGAGCGCGGTAATTATGTTACCGGGAGTCGTGGCGATCGCCTGGGAAATTTGCTGAGCGATCGCCGGATCGACTGCTCCGTCGAGCGTCACGGTAAAGCTGGTCGGGTCTTCGGCAACCCGCCAGGGAACCGGCGTGTTTAAATCCACTACGAGGCGATCGCCCCAGGTTTGCTTGCCGTGGCGAATGTTCGTCACTTGTCCCCGCGGCGTCATGATTTGCAGTGCCGACCCGCCGACCGTCAGGTTCCAGCCCAGCGATCGGGCCAGATCCGTCACATCAACATAGCGATGCTGCTGGGTCAACCAGCTTCCCAAAACCAAAGGCTGCTGAGCCGGGTCTGTAAACCACTGCACGGGCTGCTGTTGTGGCTCAGCATTGCTCAGCAGGTGGATGCCTAGCGTGGGCAGTAAATCGACATCTGCAATGCCAATACGCCGTTGTCGAATAGTCCAGGCGGCCGGCAGCGATTGCCCGTTAACCAAAATTTGTCTGCCCTGAGTGACTATCTCTGAGACTGGCGTTGCCTGGGCCAGGTTGGGCGTCCAGGCGGCACTAATCGAGGCTGACTGCATTCGGTTTGGCTGTTTCGACTGGGCCACTCCGTAGTCTACGAAGGTGGCATAAATCCCGCTTGCCAACAGGGGCAAGACGAGCCAGCTTGGGAGCCATCGATGAGATCGATCAGGCCGGTTGGGATTTTTGCGGCGATCTTTGCGAGAAGGGCGTAACCGGCGGGACTGAAGCAAGGAGTCGAATTTCACCACGGCACCGTAACCTTAGTTTGCTGAAAGAGCCGCCAAGCAAAAATCCTCAGCGGCATCTGATGACGATGAGCGGGACGCCAAAGTTGCTGCTAACTAAAGCTGCTGCTAACAAAACTGCTGCTAACAAAACTGCTGCTAACAAAGCTGCTGCCAGCCCAGTGGCGATCGCCAGAGGACTCCAATCTAGAGGATGACTCCGGGCTACGACAGCCTCTCTCAATGTTTCGCAAATTTCGTTTGCAAGTTTTCGTAATGCGGTGGCTCGACGCTGCATAAGTTCATCTCACCCAGCCGATAAGTCTTCAACAGGCACAGGAAGCCGTCTCGCTGAGGATCAAGCCATGACCATCCCCTGGAAAAACCTCCTTTATAAAACCGCAACCTGGCTGGTGATTGAAGTGGTGATGAATTTAACTGGGTTGGACACGCTGGCTGACTTTAGCGAGTTTCTGTTGGATGCATCGCCTGCTGCTTTGCAGATACAGCCTGCCGACTTGATTGCTTGCTTGTATCAACCGTCTCATCCAGCTTTATACAAAACGCAAAATACAAAACGCAAATTGGGTGAAGCATAGCCCAAATAGCTGAAAACGAATAGACGAAAATGGACAATATCAGCGCTACTGGTGATTGAAATCACACTTAATTGCGATGATAAGCACGAGCAAAAATCCTGGAATCTTTGCCTTTGAATTTGAATTCAAAAATAGACAAAATGCTATTTCCAGCGACCACTTGGGAAAGTATTAAACTCAGGAGAAGCCCCCATGAATTCGTTTCCATCTAGCCCCTGCCCTGATTTTGATTCAGTTGATGCGATCGCCCAAAAGTCAATCATTTTAGGAAAATATCGTGGCAGCACGATTGCCTTTCAAGGGTGTCTGTCGGAACCTGTTAAAGCGCCTAGTTCGGCACTCCTACTGCGCTATAGAGGCACATTTTACTTAAAGCCTCATTAAAAACTCAGCTCTGCTGTATCAACCTCTCAGATACCAAGAATCGCTGCGCAGTGTCACGGTGTAGCGATTCTTGCCTTTAAATCAGCTAAATGCCCTAAATATCATAGGACTTACGCAGTTGGATGATTTTTCGCGGGCTACGCCCGCGAAAAATCATCCAGAATCTATAAAACTCGTTTCAACTGCGTAAGTCCTGTATCAATATTAAGGCTAAAAGTTTGACTTAAAGCTGGATCAAACGGGACGCAAGCCAGTTGAAGTAGGAACCGCAAGCGTGATAGTTTCTGGGAGTTTAGAAAACCTTTGAGACTCCGTTTGAGGCGATCGCTCTATGCAGTTTGGCCCCGGTTTTGTCGCCACGTTTTTGTACTACTTTGCTAGCACAGCGATTGTGTTTACCCTGGTGACAGCGCTGTCGCTGGATGCAGAACTGACCGGGATACCCCGACAGGTTGGGCTGCTGGGTGGCATTGTCGGCGGCATTACAGGCGCTTATTTCAATCGCACGGTGTCTATCGTGCTGCCAATAAAAGGTAAAAAGTTGTTTTGGAATAGCCTGAACCCGGCGCTTACGGATTTGGGCTATACGCTCTGCCAGAATGCAGAAGGAGAGGATGCCGATGGGGTGCGTGTCTATGAGCGGACGGGCCTCCGAAAGGCGCTGTCGGGCAAAATCTACGTGCAGCTAGAAAAGGATAAGGCGACGCTTTCAGGGCGATCGGCTCAAATCAAAGCGATCCAAAAGCGACTTGCTTAGACTCCGGCAAAACCCTGACAGTATCCTGCTAGAAAAGCGAGCATGAATGCAAGTTTTGCTATCAAGTCTCACAATCCAAAGTCTCACGATCTAAAGTCTCACAATGGATCGCAGCGAATCTCCACCATAAAGCCATCGGGGTCATAGCAGTAAACGCCCCGTCCAGTAGGGCGAGACACCGGGCCATGGTCGATCGGCACTTGGTTGTCATGCAATACAGCGATCGCCTCATCAAATAACTCTGGGTCGATGTCAAATGCCAGATGATTTGCCCGAGTAAACTGCTGCGTCGGATTGGGATCAGGGGGCGACAGGCCCGGCTCATAAAAGAGATCGATCACGGTGCCATCCGGGGTAACAAAATTAGCCACTTTACCGGCTTCTACCAGGTCTTTGAGGGTAAGAGGAATCTCGGAATCTTGCAGTTCATGCAGTCCTAAAATCGTGCCGTAGAAATGTCGGGCCGCCTGCATATCGTGCACGTTCAGCGCTATATGATGAACTCGGCGGAGAGCGGAGGGGGAGAGGGTTTTAGGCATAGTGGAATGGATGACAGGCGATCGCCCTAACTCTACAACAGACGCTTGAGCGTTTACAGAGGATGCCAAACCTCCTGCGATCGATTAGATAGTTAAGAGCGGATTTACAAAGTCAATCCTAAGTCGCTTATATCCCTTGTATATCAGGGGTTT